>NZ_SLWB01000012.1 GCF_004340205.1 Acetobacteroides hydrogenigenes | reverse complement strand
GACCGCTACTTAAGTTCGACGGCATTACAACCGTAGCGAAGCGAAGCTCGGCGAAGCCAAATTCCGCCGAGCCCTGTGCGTTTGAATTAGACTACAGCTAGCGAGGTCTAATTCGTAGCCTAAATTATATTTAGCTCAGCGGTAGCAAAGCGCAGCCGTAGTGGTGGCTGCGCTGGTGTATGGTTTGGCTGGTTAATGGCGGTGTAAGATCTCCCCGTTTAACAACCCTCTACCTACCAATCAGGCAAAGCCTGCCAACATAGCCCGACGGCGGCAAAGCCGGCCGCCGAACGTGCGGTGATGGTAGCCTTGGCTTAACTGAGTATAAGACCGCTCTTAAGTTCTACATATTCATCGACTATATCAACTCGTGCGTTTATTCTACGGCTAGCAAGGTGTTCAAAATACTTTCACACCCTATTATTAGGGTACATTTTTTTGTACAGAGCATCCTTCTCCAGCCTTTTACGCATTTCTCGGTACTCCTTCTTCGACCGGAACGCAACTCGTTTGCGCTTGCTCTTATCCTTGGTGAAAAGATTTTTCAACAGTACACTTAGCCGTGGAAATTCGTAATCATCATCGAGGTTTGTAACCAGCCCACGCTTGTAAAGCCTATTCTTGCGATGGTAGCGAACTAGCTTTAGAAAAGAACCGATTGTTTCCAAATCAACAATTAAAAGCATGCCAGTTCCTAATGCTAGGATCCCATTTCTACCAAAATACTTATAGGTAAATATAATAAGCGCATCTGCCCTTTTCAGTTCTGCGGAACCTGATACAACCCAATTACTAAATTTGTAATGAAATTCAGCGGAAGTCAAAAAACAAGTTGAAATTATAAAATAATTGCCTAAGAAAAACCAAGGAAGCCACAAAGACCAACCTAGGTAGGTTTGAAAAGTAGGCTGCTCAAATTTACTACTACTGCACATACTTAACCTCCGTTAAACCCTTAAGCCCTTCTTCAACAAACGTATCAAGCAAATAGTTGTACGTATCCTTGTTCACCTTTTTTAGCATCCAGTCCATAACTAAATCGTACTTCCTTTTATCTTGTATTAAAGAAACCAACTCCTTATACTGGCTTGTTGTCCGCATATTTTTAAGTGCAAATCTAGCCCCCAGTGAAATAAAACATTGCCAACCTGCATCTGAGATTACATTTAAATCTAAAAGCGTTGATTTCTTTTCTTGAGCCTTTGAAAACAAAGCCATCATGCAGTTAAGGCTACCAACAAGCTTGTCATCGGTATAGAAGTCGTTGTTCATCAACCCTGCTATTAGCGCATCTTTAGTGCTTACCTTTAGCAGTGCAGAGGCAGCAGGGTTAGGATCGTTGTTTGCAATGTTAACAAATAATTTGCAAACAAACTGTACGGCCAAATTGATAGCTGCATCTTTAGACACATCCTTCATGGTTTGCTTTAGCATCACTTTGGTTGCTGCCTTTCCTGTAGCAGTTGCTACTTTTGCTGTGCCTTTTACAAATTTGTATACTTTGCCAACCTGTATAGCCCCCCGTTCGCCGTAGTTTACATCAGCGCTCGAGGCTAGGCGAAGTTTGTAACTTCGACTTTGCTAAGTAGCGGTCTGCTGAGTGCAACCAAAAGTAGCAAAAAATAAAGCGCAACCGTGGTGGCTGCGCTTTTATGAGTGGTGCTGTTTCCCGTTTAGCGGCGGTTACAAATGCCTCTCTGCCGTATTTGTAACCAGGAGGGTTTCGATTGCTTCCCGAGGAGCTACAGTCATTCCCTGCCTACTTCACCGACGATGCTTCCACATAGTACGTAGCGGTAGCTCCGTCGGAAACGCTCCTGGCGCAATCCTGCCCATCGCAGCGACCGCAGGGCTTGGGATCGACAAAGGCCACCTTTTTGAGCTTCCCCTTAACGGTAACCACCTTTCCCCTAAAGTTGGCCGCCGATTCGCTCTTTAGCACAACGGCCATGCGTACGGTTTTGTCGTTCTCAGGCGAAACAAATATCCGCTTATCGCTCTTAGGGCAGACGGAGTAAACCTTGCCGGTGAACTCAACGCTCTTTCCCGCGAACTTCGGGGTGTTCTTAGCCAAGTTGGCGAGCTCTACCTTGCCGGCCTGAGCGAATGTGGCCCCAACAACGAGTAGGGTCATCAGCAAAAACTTTTTCATTATGGCAGTATTAAAGTTGATTCGTAAAAACGCTTTACTTGTGGCCTACCGCTTCTCCAAGCGGGCGGTTTGGCCTAAAAATGTTGGTTGCAACCTCGCCTATCTAAGGATTGCCGGATTACGCAAAAATGGCCGATGCCAGAAAGAGCAGCACTGCTGCCGCTGCAACCGCAAGGGCAATCAGATGGGTTTGGAAGGTTACCTTTTTGGGGAAGATATCCTTCGCCTCCTTGCGGAAGAAGTCGATAAGCGCGCCGGTAGGGCAGAAGAAGCGGCACCATGCCCTTGGAATGGCAATGGAGAGCAGCAGGAAGGCAACCGCCATTACCACAACCCCTTTAGAGGCCGAGGCAAAGAAGAACAGCGTAAAGGGCTCGGCCCCGGTAACGTCGATGGTGGAGCCAAAGATGGCAATACCCAGCACCAGAAGCATAACCTTAGTGCGGGTGCGGGCTAGTATGGTGGTTACGCTTTTGGGCAGCTCCAGCTTCTTGGGGTTTATCCTACCCAGCAGCTCCTGCGATGCGCCAAAGGGGCACACGTAGGTGCAGTAGAAGTTCTTTCCAAAAACAAAGGGTAGCAAAAAGGATAGCACCGCAAGGGTTACAAAAATGATCTGGTTCTTTAGCGATATGCCCTGTACGAACCATCCTCCAATTAGCTTTATGGATAGGAACGAGCCGTAGGCGACGCCCAAAACGCCAACCGATAGCACGAGCAGCGTAATGCGGTACCTATTCAGCTGCTTAGGGAAGCAGTAGAAGGCTAGGGCGTATAGGATTACCACTAGGATCGAGATGTAGGTTACGATCTTTTTCATGTCGGTCTTTTGGGCAACAGCCGTCGTTTTAGCGTACTCGGCTAAGCGTTGCCTAACCGTTTCGCCAATGGCGGTGGAGGAGTAGGTGGCGCCCGATACGGCATCCATATTCTTGCCGACTGCTTGGGCAACTACAAGTCCGTTCCAGCCTTCTAGGAATCCTTCGTTTTCTACCGTTTCGAGAAACTCGGGGGTCTCGTCGTTTTCGAGCAGTTCAATTCCACGAACCTTGTCGTTCTTGTCGAGCACTATCACCATTGGGATAGGGCCGCTATAGCCAATTATCTTTCGGGTGGTTTGCTGGGCAATAATGGCCTTACCAATAGCCTCCTCATTCTTGTTCTTTATAATCCACTGCTCAACGCCGTCGTGCTCTATGGCTGCTGCTTCGGGGATTATCCCCTTTAGGCTGGATAGCACATCTTCGTTGGGTGCCGATTCAGCTTTCGATTTAGCTCCGTCGCCATTTTGAAGCGTTCGGATACCGACGATGGCTATAATGACGAGCAGGACTACAAGCTGAGGGAATTTAGCCCTTAGGTTCGCTATTTTCATGGAACGTTGTTGTTAGATGCAATCTGTATGTTGGGTAAAATAAAGGCTGTCGGAAAGTCAGAAGGCAAAGAAGCGTCAATTCTACTAACGGATAACGAAGAGTGTTAAAGTTTTATCTGCTGCTTTTCTCCTGATCTTTTCGAACAGCCTTTATTCTTTACAAACTGCTAGCTTATTTTACAACTATCTCGCTTAGGATATAGTCTGATTTTGCAAATTTCTCGAGGAAGAAAAGGATGAATCGGCTATCTACGCTAATGTTGCGGCAGTTCTCCTCGGTGAACTGGTAGTCGGAGTAAGCTCCCTGCCAAATTCTATCGAAGTTGATGCCAATAAACCTACCTTTGGCGTCGATAACCGGGCTTCCGGAGTTTCCGCTAGAGGTGTGAGCACTTGTAAGGAAGCAGATTGGCAGCTTGTCGCCCTTAAAGTATTTTCCAAAATCTTTTTCCTCAACTAGCTTCTTTAGCCTTGCGGGCATCTTATAGTCGGCATTATCCGAATTCTTAACTCGCTTTTCGTACATCCCATCGGCGGTTGTGCAGTAGCTGTAGTTGATGCCATTGCTTGGGCTTACACCCTTAACCTTACCGTAGGATATGCGCATGGTGCTATTGGCGTCGGGGTACAGGTTATCCATGCCGCGCATCTCAATAATGCCCGTAAGGTAGCGGGTGTAGTAGAAGCCATTCTCGTCTTGTGCCTTCGAGCGCTGGCGGATAATCTTGTTTACGTTGGTCATGTAAAGGCCAATGGCCATCTTGTAGATGGGGTCGTTGGTAAGTATGTCTATGCCCTTAGTGCCGACGCTATCGAGGAACGATGAAACCTTGCTCGAGTCGGTAAGGATGGTCGAACGGAAGGCATCTTCGGCAAACTTTTCGAAGTTGCCGTTGTACTTTTGGCCTACCTCCACCATGTATTCGGGGTGGAAGTAGCTGGGCAGATTCTTGTAGTACATGCCCAACAGCTTGCCAAACACCTTTTGGTCGATGTCCGTATTCCAGTTGCTGTATATCTGGGGCAGCAAGGTTTTAAGGTGGCGGGCTTCGCCTTCAGCGGCTTTAGCCGATGTTTTACGACCGCTTTTTACAATGCTTACCAGCTTCTCGAACTTTCCGGCATAGGGCACAACCTCGGCACCACTAATTCCAGCCTCGTTAAAGTAAAGGTCGGCACGGTTGTACATGGACAGAATATTGTACTTGGCCCTTAAGCTGTCGAGTACCCCACCGTATTTTGCAATTCGCTCGGGCGATGCGTTAACCCACTTGGTAAATGCCTCTTCTTCGGCTTGGCGATTCTTGTCGATCCCGTTGACGGTTATCCCGTAAAGCTCGCCCTTCCACTTAAGGAGCTTGTTCATCATGGAGCTCATGCGGGTGGTGTAGCGAAATTTTACGTTGGCATCTGTAGCCATAGCCTCGCTCATGATCTTCATCTTTGCCTCGTTAATGGCAATTCGGTGCTGGTTGTCGTCCTTAACAATTTGCTCGAGCGCAAACGAAGGAATGTATCGACGTGATGTTGATGGAAAGCCTACTACCATTGCAAAATCGTTCTCTTTAACACCATTAGCGCTAATCGGAAGAAAGTGGTTTGGCTTATAGGGTTGGTTGGATGTGCGCCATTTTGCGGGGTTGTTGTCGCTGTTGGCGTATACGCGTAGAAAGGCAAAGTCGCCAGTATGCCTTGGCCATTGCCAGTTGTCGGAATCGCCACCGAATTTACCAACCGAAATTGGTGGCACGCCCACCAAACGTACATCCTCGAATACTTTGTATAGGGCAAGTAGAAACTGGTTACCACCCATAAAAGAGGTGATTCCTCCTTCGAGTTTAGTTCCTTTGGTTGCTTTTGCTACGATCTCCTTACCACGAATGTCAAGCTGGCGGTTATACTCGGCAGCGGAAAGGTTTTCGAGTCCGGCGGTTATCTCCTTAGTAACATCGCGGATTTCTACAAGCTGGTTTACCTTAAGCTCGAAGCAGCGCAGCTCGCGGGTGGTGGTGTCTGCCCAATACCCGTTGGCAAGCAGGTCGTGCTCGGCATTAGAGTACTGCTCAATATAGCGCATTACGCAATGGTAGTTGGTAACTAAAAGTCCCTTACCAGATACGAACGATGCTGTACAGAAATTTTTGAACCCCATTCCTTCAGACGATAGACCAACAACAGCATCCTTAATGCACTTTTTGTTGATGCTGTATATGTCTTCCTTCGTTAGCTTAAAACCAGCCTTTTTGATATCCTCCATTCGGTATTTGCTTAGCAACGAAGGAACCCAGAATCCCTCATCAGCCTTTGAAGGAATACTGAAAAGCAGAAGCAGTAAGACGGATAGTCCAATGCTAAAATGTCTCATAGTTTGAAATTGTTTTGTGGAAGATTAGGGTAAAGCTGCCCTGCGTTTTGCAGGATGCAGCTTTACCGGTGTTGGTGTAATGAATACTACGATTTCAAAATTTGGAGAAGGTATGCGACATGCTTCTTCTCCGTTGCATTTGTCAATTTTTCAGCCCTTAACGTTAACATTCCCTTTACACCTATGATTTGTGCGTTTATGGCAGCAGAAAGTATCGTACCCTTTTGTTCCTTATTTTCAGAAAGTGCTTTTAGCTTTTGCACGTAGTAAATCTGCAGGTTTTGGATATACCTATCGTTGGCAGCCCCTGCTTTAAGAATGCTGCTCGAAAGATCGTTGAGGTAGTGCTCTATGGTATAGGAGCATCCCAACCCTTCGTTGGCAATGATTCGAGAAGGGATGAAATTGCCCAACAGATCATCTACCACATCGTTCTGCTTTTGGAAAAGCATATCGGCTTTAGAACCGATGTAGGGGATTAGCGACTTTTCGTTTAGCCAGCTTATGCTACGAATTTCGTTTACTGCAAAGGCAAGCGCTTGGCGCTGTTTTTCAGCATCAACCACCTTTTGCTTGGCTTGTAGGTTGCCTATTGTTCCCGAGAATTCGTAAGCTCCTCCGATATAGCTGAGCGTATGCCCGAGCTCTTTAGAGTACTGCTTAAAGATAGCCGCATAGGCGCTTTCGTATATCTCTGGAGTTTCTGTTTCCTTGTAAAGCCATTTTGCAGTATTCCGAACAATCACCTTTAGGTTTTTTATACCGTAAGTCGATGCTTTTACGGCATCATCGCCAAGCGCATCGGCTTGCGAAGATGGATCTGGCATAACCCTAGCAACTGTAGTCCCTCCATATAAGTATTTTGGGTCGCTTCCGTTGTCCTTAAACCATTGTTCCAGTGTAGGCACCTCCTCGGCAGTTGAGCTGGCGCTTAGGATTGGCTGGTAGCCGTACTTTATGGAGAAGTAGTCAAAATCGCCCAAAATAGGAGGGGTGAACTTTACGCCCTTATCCTCTGGTTGTGCCACATAGTTGTTTCGGGCATAGTCCATGATAGATGCAGTAGTGCCATACCTTTGTGTGAAGGTTGCCGAGCGTAAAGAGTCTACTGGATAGGCATAAGATGCACGCATATTGTGCTGCAATCCTAGTACATGTCCCATTTCGTGGGCAACTGCATAGCGGATAAGCTCGCCCATGGTCGCATCGTCGAGGTTGAGGGTGCGAGCCTTTGGATCGGCCGCTGCGGTTTGTACATATCTCCATTCCTGCAGCAGCCTTATAACGTTGTGGTACCAGAATATATCGCCACGTACGATCTCTCCAGATCGGGGGTCGTAGTATATTTCTCCGCTAGCGTTGGCTTCTTCTACGGGGAGGTATCGGAAGCAGTTGTAGCGAAAGCTAAACTCGTCGAACGAAGACTCGTTTTGAGGATAGTCTTTAGCCTCGATCGCATTTCTAAAACCAATTCTTTCAAAAGCCCTATTCCAATCCTCGATGCCTTGCTTAACATACGAGCGCCATTTGGCTGGCATTACCGGGTCGATGTAAAAAACGATAGGCTTGGCAGGAACTACTAATTCGCCCTTCTTGAACTTCTCGATATCCTCTGGCTTCGGCTCAATGCGCCAGCGGGCTATAAACTGTTGGGTAGATACGGGTTGTCCTGATTCGTATATACGTTTAGACTTTGAGAAGAACCCTATACGATCGTCGTTGGCACGAGCTAGCATGGGGACTTTGGGCAGCAGGTAAAGCGAATAGCGGAGGATGATTTTTGAGGCATCTCTATCACTAACAAATGGCAAAACGGTGCTAACCTCTAGGGTTTGATCGTTTACGCTCATTCGTGCTATCTGTACTCCTTTTGCTTCTAGGCGTCCCGATTTAATTTTGCCATCGAGCGGAGATACGTACGGTATCTCGTCAGTAAAGAACTTGGTTACATCAACAATGTAAGATCTGTCCTTTGTTGTTTCCTCTATGTCGAAGAGCTGAAACTCTGGGGTTATATTATTCTTATCAATAGCCTTTGCTATTGGATCTTTCTCGTTAACAATGCGGTAGTCTTGGGGGTATTCGATAACAATTCTATTCCCTTTTTTTTGAAAACGAACTAGAATTGGGTCCTTACGGATCTGTCCGGCTGAAATTTGTTTGTTATTGCTAATTTGCTCTACACGTCCGGCAAACAGGAGATCGCGACCAAGTATGCTATCTGGAATAGATAGGTAGTAGCTATCCTTTATTTTAAGTACATTGATAAACCCAGCCTCTACATGTGCTTTGTCTGTAATAGAGGTGGCCTTATTCTCTGTAATTTGCTCTAGTGAAGATGTTGTTGTGGATCTGCCTTTTTTGGGGTTAGAACCTTGAGCGTAGGAACCTACGCTCAAGGTAAATAGGGCAAGTGTCACAACAGCGAGTCTGTTGATTATCATTTAAAATTACTTGTTAGGAGTAAATTTGTATCGAATGGTGTACTTACCATCGGCCTTGCTGTAAACCGTTGCATCTGCTGGTGCAAAGTTGGTATCGGCAGAAGAAAGGGTTACATCAATCTGGATGGTTGCAGGAGTGGTTGTCAGATCGTAGGTGCCAACGGCATTTTCAACCTTAATAGTTACTGGCTCAACGTTTGTTGAAGCAGCCAAGTTGCCATTTGTTGCACGCGAATCGGCATACCAGTTATATACGTTTTTGGTAGAAACCACAGTGTACTCGAACCATTTGAATTCTGGTTTTGCCTTGTATACCGTAAGATCTTGTGTTGGAATTGTTACGACTCCTTTAAGCCCATCTTTTTGTGTTGGAATGAACTTTAGGAAGCAATTACCATTGCCAATCATGGCCGTAGTCTTGGCATACTCAGCAAGGTAGTTAGCAGGAAAACAGCTGGCGATATTTAGCAGGTCGCCTGTTTGGATTTCCCATCTTTCGAGTTCGGGAATCGTAATTGAAGTAGACCATCCTTGCTTTTTAAACCAGTTGTGTACTTCTACATCCCAAGCATTGCGAATGGTTTTATGCTTGTTTATGTAGGGTTGACCGCTTGCAGTAGCAAATGCGCTTGTGGTACCATTCCAGCGATACCCCTTCATGTTGTATGCCGTTTTTGCGTCATACTGAGTAGAAGTGCCGTTGCTTAAGAAGAAGAACTTGAAAAGGTTGGCATCGGTAAAGAACGATGAGCCAAAGTTAACCTCAGGATTTATCAGGGTAATCTTTGCGGCGTTCTTTGTTTTATCAACAATGTAGTTTGGTGTATCGCCAGATATGCTAATGTCTACTGCTTTTTCTGCAACAATATCGGCACTCTTAATTTTTACCTTAAAGGAAGCTTCTAGTGCATTTGCAGGAATACGAATGCTACCGCTCTCCAATCCTTCGGTGGTAAAGTCTACTCCTTCGGTTGCTCCTGTAATTGTAATTGGAACAACTATATCCTTGGTCGAAAGCTCGGTAAGGGCCACCTTAACCTCAATTGCTTCGGCAAGCAGAGGGTTTGTTATCACCTCGTTGGTGTTTGCGAATGACACCTTAGTCAAGTTCGACTTTTGAGAGTCGAGAATGGTTAGGGTGAAGGTGTTCTTTGTTGGATCTACAATAAAACCGGCCGCTTGCTTTAAGGTGATGGTTAGGGTGTAGTCTTCGCTTGTTGTCGAAATTTTGGGTTGAAGGATAACTTCTCCCAATAGAGCACCAGCATCAATAGTAACAAACTGTGTGTCGCCAATTTGGTAGTTGGTTCCGGCAACAGCAGTTCCTGTAACCTCGATTGGAATTTGTACCTGTTTTTGTGTTGGTTCCGATAGGTTAACCTTAACGCGGATTTCTCCACTTTGGTTTTCGTAAACCTGAAGGGAACTTTGCTCGAACGAAACGGTTGGTGTAGTTGGATCGTCGTCCTCCTTTTTACATCCAATTGCCAGCACTGCAAAGGTTAGTAGCAGTGCAAAGATTTGTTTGGTAGTCTTCATATCACTTAGAATTTATTTAAGGTTCGGGTTATGCTCTACGGCATTCTTTGGGAATGGTAGGTATAGCTTGCTGCTAGGGAAGGGTATGTCCTTGTTTTGAACCCCATTAAAATCGGTTCTGGTTATACCTTTCCCCTTGCGAATAAAGTCGTAGTAGGTATGCCCCTCGAATGCGAGTTCTTTTCGGCGTTCTAGCATTATGGCATCAATTAGAGCAGGACCCGAAGGGTAAATAGGGGTAGCCAAAACATCTGCGCGAAGCCTTATGGTGTTAAGGTCGTTACGTGCTTGAACAACATCTCCGTTTTCTGCCGAAGCTTCGGCACGGATAAGGTACATTTCGCTTAGACGTAGAAAGGATATGTAGCGTTCTTTAAGCCCAATCGCCTTATACTTAGTTGTAACCGTGTCACGGTTGTCGCTAGGTAGTGGTACTATCAGCTTAGCGCGAACATCCGAAGCGGAATAAAGCTTTTTCAAATCGTTGCTAACGCTGAAGTGGACTGATTTTTCGGTATCGGGAACTCCAAAATAGGTAGAGATATTCTTTTGTGTAATATTCGAAAAATCGAATACAAAAATATCCTCTGTATTAACGGATGTCGAATTCCACGCACTTTCGTAGTTAGCGTTCGTAAGAGGTGCATAGCTGCTATTGGCAATTACCTTGTTGGCGTATATGGCGGCATTTTCCCAATCGTTTTTGTAGAGGTAAACCCTTGCCAATAGGGCTTGTGCTGCAGCTTGCGATACCCATGCCTGCTTAATGCCTGTGGTACGGCTGTTGTTCGCTAAAAGTAGCTCAGCTTGCTTTAAATCGGAGATGATTAGGTCGTACACCTTATAAAGCTTGCTTCGGGTTGGGTACTCGAAGGTTGGAATAGCTTTGTCCATTAAGACAATGGAGAGCTCATTTCCTAAGTTCGATGCAATGTATGGTTGGGCATAAAGATTACAAAGTGTAAAGTGCGATAGAGCCCTAAAGAATAGCGCTTCTCCGTAGCAGTTGTCCCTGCTCTTAGCGTCGGGATAGTTTACCGTTTTGCATGCCTCAATGATATCATTGGCTTGATTGATGACTTCGTAAAAAGGTTCGTAAAGTCTATTGGCTGCATCGTCGGTGTCATCGTACAGGTTGTTGAATTCGTACGATGGTTGCATACGCGAAGCGTATGCGATAGTCATCGTTTTTGCAAGCTTTAGGTTGCCGCTACGCGCCTCCGAGTATGGAATTAATGGCCCATTAAATAGCGAGATGGCATTGCTGTACATTCCAATAGTAGCGTAGTTAAGCCCCTCCATGTCCTTGAACATTTCGCTCTTCGAAATGGACATTGTAGGTTCTCTGTCGAGAAAGCTTTCGCAAGATGTAGCACCTGACAAGATGATTGCTGCAATTGCAATTCTATATATGACTTTTTTCATTGCTCTTTTAGTTTAGAATTTAAGGTCAAGACCAAAAGTTATTTGGCGAGCTTCGGGGAATGAATAGCGGTATTCGGCAATACCGTTTCCGCTTCCTCCCTTCTTATCCTTATACCAGTAGCCAAGGTTGCTTATTTGGAAGTTGAAACTGGCATTTTCGAGAAGCACTTTCTTGGCAATTTCTGATGGTATCCTATAGCTTAACGAAATCGTTTTAAGGCAAACATTGGTCAAGTCGTATAGGTAGCGGGTTGAACCGTATCCAACGTAGTTGTCGGTCGAAAGCTTTGGAACATCGGTAATCTGACCAGGTGTTGTCCATCGGTTAAGCTGGTTGATCGACTGGTTTTGAATTAGAATCTGACGTCCGTCAGAGTTCATGTACAGGTAGTTGTATGGAATTGCCTTGTGGCCTCCAATGTTGAAGGTTGTAGCAATGGTAAGCGTTACCCTTTTATATTCGAAGTCGTTGGTAAAACCTCCAAAAAAATCGGGACTAGCTTTTCCTACATAAACCCTGTTTTCTATACTGTTTGCAAGCTTGGCATCGTTTGTAATTGAACCGTCCTTTAAGTACCATAAGGTTGTACCTGTTTGAGGGTCGACACCTGCATACCTAGCCGTGTAAATGCCGCTCACATCTTTTCCTACCTTTAAGCCGGTAAAGGTGTAGCCGCTTTGCGCGAGTTTATCCAAGTTGTTCGAAAGACGGGTAATCTTGTTGGAATTGCTAGAGATGTTAAAGTTGGTTCTCCACTTAAACTCCTTGTCAAAGTTTCTAGTTCTTATTGTTAGCTCAATACCCTTATTTACCATGTCGCTAGTATTGGCTGAAACGGAGCTAAATCCCGATTCAAGAGCTATGTATAGTGATTGTATAGCATCGTAAATATTGTTGCGGTAGTAGTCTACCGAAACGTTTACTTTCGATTTTAGAATGGAGAAATCAGCCCCGAGGTTTAGCTTGTAGTTCTTTTCCCAACCTAAAGCAGGGTTTGGAGCCGTGCTAGGGCGCGAACCTCCCATACCGTTGTAAACGTACGATCCGCTATAGTTATAGGTTCCACGAGCAGAATATGATCCTATGCGTGAGTTTCCGGTGCTACCGTACGAAGCACGAACGTTTGCATAGTTGATGTATTTTTTAGGGAACCAATCCTCCTTCGAAATATTCCAGGTAGCTCCTATCGATCCGAAGAGCTCTGCCTGAACATCCCCTCCAAAAATTGATGATGCATCGCGTCTTGCATTGATGCTAACATTATACTTTCCTCCGTAGCTATAACCCAAACGGCTAAAGTAGGATAGGGTTCCTTCCGAGGATTCGCTTGCGTACGCCGAGGTATTCTCATCCGAACCAATACCGATAATTGGTAGCTTTTCAATTGGCAGCTTGCTTTCTGTTGCTCTTAAGCCGTTCGATTTCTTATCGGTTAGTTCTATTCCCGCAAGAGCCGAGATGTTATGCTTTTCAGCAAGCTGCTTATTCCACTCTATGCTAGTTGAGTTTATCCAGTTAAACTGCATTTGGTAAACATCTTTAACCCTACCTCCTGAGTTGGCTCCAGCTGCATTCTTTTTAGAGTCGAATATGTAGCTACGATTATTTGTGTAGTCAACTCCAAACAAGCTTCTTATGCTCAGGTCTTTGCTAAAGTGATAGTTTAGGGTAGCACTACCATTGGTATAGTAATCTTTCTTCTGATTCTTATTCTGCGCTAGGGCAGCAAGAGGATTGGCAATCTTGTCGAACGGAGGATTGTTGTTGAATGTACCATCGGCATTGTAGGGCGATAGGTTTGGCTTAAAGGCAAAAGCAGTGCCATATATGCTAAACGCATCCTTGTCCGACATCGAGAATCCAAATACAAGGTCGAAATCTGTTTTTTCGGATAGCTTTGTGTTCAGGTTCAAACGCGATGTAATACGCGAGAGCTGGTTACCTAGCGTAATGGTTTTGGTATTGTTGTAGCCAGCCGAAAAGCGGTAGGTTGTACTTCCTGCACCTCCAGATACGCTAAGGTTTGTCTGCGATGTTTGCGATTGACGTGTTACCAAATCGTACCAGTTGGTGTTGATGTTGGTGGGGCCTGCTTTTTCGGTGGCAGTGGCAAGATCTACGCCTGCATTCGTCTGCGCCTCAATTGCCAGCTTAACGTACTGATCGGTATTAAGAAACTTCATTTCGTTGATAATGTTACCAACGCTCATCTGATGCGAAATGTTGAACGAGGCTTTGCCGGATTGGCCACGTTTGGTCGTGATAAGGATAACTCCGTTGGCAGCATTGGCACCATATATTGCCGCTGTAGCAGCATCCTTAAGCACGGTAAGGGTTTCGATATCCTCGGGGTTTATTAGCGAAAGAGGGTTAGTTTGGGTGACATCGTTATTAAACTTCTTATCCATGTTAGGGTTAGAGGCATCGTTCATAGGCACACCATCGATGATAATAAGCGGTTGACTTGATGATACGATGTCTGAACTAGATACCTTAGAGAGCGCACCCTGACCTCGAACCTGAATGTTAATAGAAGCGGTACCTGGATCTCCCGAAGTGTTTTCGATGTATACTCCAGCAATACGTCCCTCGAGCATCTTGTCAACGCTTTCGGTTACCCTATCAATCTTAAGCTCCTTTGCCGAGATCTGCTCTACGGCACCAACAACGCTTTCTCTCGATCTTTTTGTACCATATCCCATTACAATTGCTTCCTCGAGCTGTATGTTTTCATCCTCGAGGGTAACAACTACTTCGTTTTGCTTGCCAATGGCAAGTTCCTTGGTTTTATAGCCAATCATGCTTATAATAAGCGTGGTGTTGGCATCGGATACTTTAATAGAAAAATCTCCATTAATACCCGTTGAAGATCCTATTCTCGAGCCTTTTAGGAGCACGTGTGCTCCTGGGATAGGCTGCTTATTCTTGTCGAGCACCTTTCCCTTTACATTCCTGACTTGCGCAAATGCTGTAACGGTAGCTACCAGCATGAGCAAAAGCATCAATGATCGCTTAGTCATTTAGATTTTGATTGTAGTTGGTTAATTCTTCTTTGCAAAAACGTATGGGTTTTCCACAGCCTTTTTCTTACCCTTCGACATATGGGTGAAGGATGGTCGGTTTAGGAGCAAAAACAGCTTTTCCTTATCCGAAGGTCTTTTGCTCTCAAATACTATTTCAAGCTCAGGACCCCTTGTATTCGTTGCTTTTATGCTCTGAATATGGAATCGTTCGATTTCAATGTCATTACGAAATGATGAAAAAGTGAGCTTTCTTCCGAAAGGAAATTTCTTCATCGCTAGCTTCAGCGTATCTAGCCTTCTGCTATCAGAGATGGGGGTTGACGATTCAAAATCGTCTTTTATGAAGATCTTGTTTAAAATTCTGCCGCGTTGGCTATCGGCGTTGGTAATATCGACCGTATTTACGGCATAGTCGGTGCTCACCTCTGTGAGCTTTTTCTTTAAGGGCATTACAACCGTTGGGTTTTCTATCCTTGCCTTTAAGGAGTCAATGTTAAGCCCTTTGTTTCCGAAGATATCGACATAAAGATCATTTTTAAAGGTGGATTCGATGTAGTAAACCCCCTTCATTGATTGCAGCTTGTTCTTTAGTATGAGCCCATCGAACGAATCGTAGTAGTTCTCGATGGTTAGCCTGTACCTAAAGAGGTGTTTGGATGAATCATCTGGATAGCCAACTGCGCTTTTTGCTTTGGTGTGGAGTATCTTGCGAATGCTCTTCTCGGTTACGGCGCTGTCGTTTGCATAAACGGTTAGATGCCTTTTTTTGGGGTTATACTGGATGCCGTAGAACCCTTTTTTGCGCTTGAACTTGTCGGATAGCAACTCAAACCCTACCGAATTTTGAATGGTCTTGTAGCTGTCGAATTCAAATGCATCTACATTCTTGCTGAAGGCCAAAACTTGCCATACGTCTCGGTAGACGTAAAGGTTCTTTTGGGAGATAAAGTAAACGGAGACCAGTATAAACATTAGCGAAGCTGCCAAAATTAGAAGTCCTGTGCGCTTCTCGATCAGCTTAACCGCATATCGCTTTTTGTTTAGGTCTTGCTCGTTTGGAGGACCTGTCCAACTATTAGGGGAACCTTCCGGAACGTGCTTGGCATTCCCCTCATCTTTTCTGTTTTTGTCTTGGTTCTCGAACATAGGTTTAGGAGTTTTCGGTAGCAAATAACGCACAACAACAAGCGGATGTCGTCTTAATTCAATATTTGATACCTGTTGTTTAGGTCTTAAAAAAATGATTTTGGCACGATGTAAAGTGCAATTAATTAGGCGTATAATATTAATTGATACCATTGCCTAAACGGAGAGGTGCTGCCTGTGGACAAATTTTAGCTTGGAAAAGCAGCTCTGCTTAATAGGACGTTTGAATCGACATCCTCTTTTGCTCCTATGAAACGATAGGCTGAGCTGTGAAAAGACGGGTTATGCTATAACACGAGGAAACGTTACTCCATAGAATTGGTGCGTGCTAAATGGATGGTTGTAGTACATGGCATGCTATATTCAATAGCATTCATTTACCGGTAGAAAGTTGTATAGAGGATGGGGCTACTCTTCCTTAGGGCTTAAGCCTAGCTGGGTAGCGTACTCGCTGGGGGTAACGCCCTTTTGCTGCTTAAATATACGGTTAAACGAGGCCTTAGAGTTAAAGCCCGACTCTAGCGCAAGCGATAGTATGGTGTAGGTTTTAAAAAGCGGCGAATTCATTTTCTCGATTACCATATCTACCCTGTACGTATTTATATACGAAGGGAATGACTGGTTGGTAAAGATCTTTACGGCCTGAGAAACAATGGCCGATGGTACCTTTATCCTTTCCGAAACCATGCTTAGGGTTAGCTCGGGCTCTAGGTAGAGCTGCTGCTCCTTCATTAGCTGTTCCACCTCGTTGAATATCCTTTCGAACTTAGGGTCGATTAGCGACTCGTCATTCTGTACCGTAGGGGTAGTGCTATTCTTCCTTTTAGGTTTCTCTACGCTATTGCTTACCTTCGAAAGAAGGAAGGCGTACTTGTTGCCAATGTAAATAAAGAGTATGGCGAATATGGAGGTCAGAATATTTATAACAAGCAGCTTGTCGGTAATCTGGTAAATGCTGAGCACCTGAACCAGCTCTAGCGCTACGATAAGGCCAAATAGGGTTACGCTTCCGAGTACTACCGTTGTAATCCACCATTTTGTTTGGGTGGATAGTCCTAAAAGGTACGAGTCGCTTTTCTTGGCTTTAAGGTATAGGGTAAGCGAATAGATTACATAGGCTCCTACAACAAGAATCTTATACCAGCTAATCAGCCTAAGGTAAATATTGTTGGAGCAGGTGCACGAGCCTTCGGCTGCGCAGCTGTACAGGTTCCATACGTCCTGCATCAGGAGTTTTGCGGCAATAAGAATTACAAAAGGGGTAAGGTGAATAAGCTCGGTTCGCCCAATCCTGTAATCTTTGTCGATCATGCTTTTTACGTACACCAGAAGCGTAGCCCCATGTATGATGTTTATGCTGCATATGCTTTCTACGACAAAGTGGAAGCGATGTATCAGCACCGACTTTTCGATAAGGTAGGTTATCTGCGAAACGATTAGCACTCCTAGCCAAAAGATTAGGATGTTTTCGGACAGCGTTTTCCCTTTCTTGCTGATAAAGGAAACAAAGAAGAATGAAAGAAGGGCTATGCTAACTATGTTGAGTTGTTCCATGGAGTTGTCCCTTACCTCTCGTGAAAAGTGCTCTATACAATTTAAACGTGTACAAATGTAAATAAATAAGAAGAGTTTGAAAGTTGTTGCGCATTTTAAAGTATGTTAGTTTTTTAATGTGTTTTTTACAAAAGGATAGCGGTTTTAAAAAGCAAATGTGCTTTAAAGCTATTGAGTTGCATTCTAATCTTGCCATTTGGTGCTGAATTTTTGCACTTTGCTGCAAGCTCCAAAAAGTTTTAGGAGGGCCGTAGGAAATCATCTCCTTTTGTTTCTAACTTGGTAAAGCAATTCGAACTTGATATGGATTTGAGGCAGGAGGCAGAGGTTGTTGAGCGAATACTAAAAGGCGAGCAGGAACTGTTTGCCGAGATGGTACGCGCGCATCAGTCTTTGGTGTTTACTACCTGCATGGGCTTTACGCACAGCCGCGAAGATGCCGAGGATCTTACCCAGGAGGTTTTTATTAGCGCCTACCAGCAGCTTGGCCGCTTTAAGGGCGATTCGAAGATATCTACCTGGCTCTACCGTATAGCCGTCAACGCATCGCTAAACCATATGCGCAACAGCAAACGCCGAAGCATATTCCAGCGTATAGAGGGGCTGTTTGTTAAGGATAAGGCCGAGGTGCAACCTCCGGTAATGCCGTTGGGCGATAATCCGGAGCAACTGCTCATCTCAGCACAGGAGAGCGAAGCCGTGCAGCAGACCATCGACTCGCTACCCGAAAGCCAGCGCGTGGCCTTTACCCTAAGCCGGTACGACGAGCTGCCGCAAAGCGAGATTGCCGCCATTATGTCGATCAGCGAGGGGGCTGTGGAGCAGCTGCTGCAGCGCGCAAAGGCCAACCTCCGTAAAAAGCTGGTCGCCTTCTACAAAAAGTAGCGCTGGTGGCGTAGGAAAAAAGAGGATTTAGGTTCTAACCCTATAAAAAGCAAAGAAAATGAACTGCAAGGAGTGCATCGATTACCTGGAACAATACCGTAACGGGGAGTTACCCGAAGCTACGAGCATGCTCGTAGGCGAGCATCTGTCGAAGTGCAGCCGCTGTGCGGCAAGCCTAAGGGCAGTGGCCGGAATCGAGCGGTTTGTTGCTCTCGAAAAAGGGCAGCAGCCTAGTCCGTTCCTTGCTTCGAGGGTTATGGCTCGAATTGGGAGCCTAGAGACATCGCCTTCAGCATCGATCCTTACCCGTTTTCGTCCGCTTGTTTTAGCAGCATCCGTTGCTGCTACCATTGCTCTGGGCATCCTAATAGGAAGCCTTTACCAAAACGGGACTCTTAAGGCATCGGGAAGCGCCGATATGGCCTTCATAGACGATGCCTCGCTGGAGTCCATACATTTGCTAACCTCCGAGTAATACCATTTGATATGAAATCCGAAAAAAGTAAAACGCTGGTATGGATAATCGTGCTGCTGGTGGTGTTTAACCTTACCACGCTGGCAACAATAGGGTACCATATCTACGATGCGAATAGGGGAGGAGCGGGCAGCCGTGGGGGTGCCGCCCCGGCCAAGGGCGAAGGCGTACAGTTTAACGGCCGCTTTTTCCGCGATTCGCTCAACCTCTCGCGCGAGCAAATGGATCGGTTTCGCGAGGTTAACCATCGCTTTCGCAGCGATGCCAACGAGGTAAACGTAAAGCTGCGTGGGCTTCGCCAGCGCATGATGCAGAATATGGCGGGACCAAAACCCGATACGCTGCTCCTTTACCAGCTGTCCGACTCTATTGGGGTGCTGCACGCTCGGCTGAAGCGCGACACCTACCAGTACTACCTTGGCATACGCGGTATTTGCACCAAAGATCAGCAGGTAAAGCTGAAGGCCATCTTCGAAACCGTTTTTGGATCGGAAGATTCGGCGGGCTGCTCCGGTAAAGGTACCGGGCAAGGCCACCATCGGGGGCAATGCCGCAATCAGTAAAACCGTAAATGGCTAGATTATAGTACGTGCTGCTTCTTAGGAAAAGCAGTACAGCCCTTGGTATGCTCAATTATTAACACTTTAAATAGAACAGCAATGAAAGCAAGAATTTTCTTAGCAGCAGCGGCTCTAGTAACTGTGGTTGCAGTTGCCAATGCCCAAGACACCAAGACTACCGCCAACCCAAAAGGAACCGGCAAGAATGGTCCTGCCTATGTCGATAAAAATAGCAATGGCGTTTGCGATAGCTACGAGAACGGAACCTCGAACCGTGCAAAGCGTAGCGGCAAGGGCGCCGGACATGGCAACCGACACGGTCATGGTAAGGGGAGTTGTTCTGGTCAACATCAGGGAAAAGGTAACGGCGCCAACTTTGTAGACAAGGACGGCAACGGAGTTTGCGATAACCACGAGGCTCGCACCGAGAAGAAGTAGCGAATGCCCATCGCCGCCTGCACTTGTCCTGCGTATTCTTCCCGATTCCTCCTAATGCAGGAATCGACCCTCGCTAGCGGTAGGCTAAGGATGCAATTCCTATCCTATAGTACGGTTTAATTTATCGTCAAACGTTATAGCCCTTGCGATGAAGCACCCTCTACTCTCGGGCGCGAGCATAGGAGCAACCGTCCGAAGGGCGCTCCATCCAACGGCTTAAAAAGCACTTTCGAATGAAACGGTTTTCAGTTCTTTTAGCTGCGGTGGGCATGGTGTTCGCTACGGCTGCTCTTACGAGCTGCGAAAAGGAGGCCAACGGTAGCGACCCCAAATTCGATACGCTACTCGAGGTTCAGGGCGATGGTACCAGCCTAATTCTGGGCTCGAACCTTAAAAGCGCCCTGGTGGCAACAGCGCCAGGCACCGCTTTAGAGCAGGAGATGCTGACCTTTATGAAGGAAGAGGAGAAACTGGCCCGCGATGTTTACATGGCTCTTAGCGCAAAGTGGGGAACTCCTATCTTTGCCAACATTGCAAAGGCCGAGGCAACGCACGCCAGCGCGGTTGTAACCCTAATGGAGCGCCTGGGCATGGCAAACACCGCTTTGCTTCCCGCTGGCGAGTTCGAGAATCCAGCGTTTACCGCCCTTTACGCCCAGCTTGTTGCCGATGGTAGCAGGTCGTTGGCCGATGCCTTTAGGGTGGGGGCCCTTATAGAGGAGAAGGACATCTTCGATCTGAAGGACGATCTGACAAAAACCTCAAACGCCAACATTACTATGGTGTTCGAGAATTTGCTGAAGGCCTCGTCCAACCACCTAAGGGCCTTTAATCGCCAGCTAACCTCGCTAGGCATTACCTACAGCCCTACCTACCTCGATTTGGCTACCTTCACCCAGATTGTAACCTCGCCAATGGAGCAGGGTAGGCGCTACCAGCTTAGATTTGGACAAAGCAGCTAGGCATTCTTCCTGCTGTACCATAGCGGAGCGGCTGCCTTCTATCGGGCAGCCGCTTCTTTTTGTTATCCACCGCACTTGCATTCGGTTTAAGGACGTGCTGTGCCGTTAGCGCTTCCCGTTGCTTACATCGGCATACAGGGCTGCACTTTTAGGTGGTATGCCGGTTTCTTTTTATGGGGTATAGGATCGCCGATAGGTTCGATGGTTTCGCATTCGTAGCTAGGCCCTACCCCAACCGCTGCTCACTTAATGCAAAAGCAGCTGTTACTCCTCCTTCTCAAACTCTTTGGGTAGCGCATAAAACTTAATCCAGTCGATTTCCATTTCAACGGGTAGCTGCGATTTATCGATGGGGCCTACCCAGCTTCCTCCCAGCTGCATGTCTAGTAGCAGGTAGAACGGTGTGGTAAACGGCCACTGACCCTCCTTTGTGGTCTCAATCCGTGGATATGCAAATGTGCGGCGGTTGTTTACAAAGAATACCAGCGAATCGGGGTACCAATCTACACGATAGGTATTAAACTCATTCATGTTTATTTTATTCACGCCTCCCTTGGGTGGGTTCTCTTCCTTGAGCACAAACGTATAGTAGCTGTGTACTGTCTGATATGCGATAGAATCGAAATTCAGGTGCTCCATGATGTCGATCTCACCTGCATTTGGCCATTTGCCCGTTTCTGGCAGCATCCAGAATGCCGGCCAGGCTCCTTGTGCTGATTGCAGCTTTGCAGAAATCTCTATACGTCCATACTTCTGAAAAAATTTCCCCTTGGTGTATACGCCCCCCGTTACCACAGGAACCGTATCGGTGGGGTTGGTATTCACCATACCGCGAAGAAGCAGCTTGCCATCTTTTACTTCGTACAAAGAATCTTGGTCCGACATATGCCTATTCCAGTCAGAGCCTCCGCGAGGAATTTTAGACCACTTCGAAGTGTCTATTCTTGTACCGTTAAAGTCATCCTGCCAGGTTAACTTCCATTTATGCTCCTGCTTTTGTGAGGATGCCGTAAATCCAACCAATAGCACAGCTGCCGCAATGGTTGCTCTTTTAAATAGTCCCATGGTGTTTATTTTGGTTGCGTCTATAATTAGAGGCAAACATACAAGAAAATGCGAATAGAGGGTTCGCTTAATGCGATAGCTTAGCGGCTAAATCTTCGTCATCGGGGCCTAGCTGCTGCAGAAAGCGCATTTTCCTTGTAGCCTAAGCGGTAAAGCAGCATCGGATTAACCTCTTTTATAGGATATTTCAGGTAAACTTAGGGGCGTTGTACTAGCATATTCGCAATAATAGAGCTAGTTTTGCGGCACTTTTGCCTAGCTATAGGCATTGATTAAAACTTAGGATAATCGAATGATTACAGTCTCAAATCTGGCGATTCAGTTCGGGAAACGCATTCTTTTTCAAGATGTGAATTTGAAGTTTACTCCCGGCAATTGCTACGGTATTATTGGCGCAAATGGTGCCGGAAAGTCAACCCTTTTAAGGATGTTAAGCGGTACGCTCGACTCTACCCGCGGAAAAATAGAGCAAGGGCCGGGCGAGCGTTTGTCGGTGCTTAAGCAGGACCACTTCGAATTCGACGAGTTTCGCGTGCTGGATACGGTGCTTATGGGGCACTCCGTTCTCTGGGGCATCATGCAGGAGAAGGATGCGCTGTACGCAAAGCCCGATTTCTCGGAAGAGGATGGAATTCGCGCCTCGGAGCTCGAGGAGAAGTTCGGCGAAATGGACGGCTGGAATGCCGAAAGCGACGCGGCCATGCTGCTAAGCGGCCTTGGCATCAAGGAAGACAACCACTACAAGCTCATGAAGGAGCTGAGCGGTAAGGAAAAGGTGAAGGTGCTTTTGGCCCAAGCCCTATTCGGCAAGCCCGACAACCTGCTGCTCGACGAGCCTACCAACGACCTCGACCTCGAAACCGTAATGTGGCTCGAGAACTACCTTTCGAATTTCGAAAATACCCTTTTGGTGGTATCGCACGACCGCCACTTCCTCGACTCGGTGTGTACGCACATCGTAGATATCGACTTTGGTAAGGTTAAGCTATTCCCCGGTAACTACAGCTTCTGGTACGAAAGTAGCCAACTGGCCCTCCGTCAGCAGGCCAACCAAAATAAGAAGGCCGAAGAGCGTAAGAAGGAGCTGTTGGAGTTCATCCAACGCTTTAGCGCCAACGTGGCCAAGAGTAAGCAAACTACCAGCCGTAAGAAGATGTTGGAGAAGCTCAACGTTGAGGAGATCCAGCCTTCGACCCGTCGCTACCCCGGTATCATCTTTACCCCCGAGCGCGAAACGGGTAATAGCATCCTCGAGGTTAAGGACATCAACAAGGTGGCCGAGGATGGTACTGTGCTGCTTAAGGATGTTCGCTTCACCGTAGAGAAGGACGAGAAGATCGTCTTCCTTTCGAAGAATCCGATGGCAATGACCGCCCTCTTCGAGATTCTCAACGGCCATATGCAGCCTGATTCGGGAACCTACGATTGGGGTATCACCATCACCACCGCATACCTACCGCTCGAAAATAGCGAGTTTTTCCAGAATGAGATGAACCTTGTAGAGTGGCTCGGCCAGTACTCGGCGGATACCAGCGAGAGCTTCCTCCGCGGCTACCTCGGCAAGATGCTCTTCTCGGGCGAGGAGATCTACAAGAAGTCGAGCGTACTTTCGGGAGGCGAGAAGATGCGCTGCATGATCTCACGCATGATGCTTCGCAACGCCAACGTGATGATCCTGGATAACCCAACCAACCACCTCGATCTGGAGTCGATTCAGGCCTTCAACAATACGCTTACCAACTTTAAGGGTAACGTGCTGATGTCGTCGCACGACCACGAGTTCATCGAAACCGTGTGTAACCGTATCATCGAGCTTACGCCAAACGGCATTATCGATAAGCAGATGGACTACGACGACTACATCACCAGCGACAAGATTAAGGAGCTACGCGATAGCATGTACCAGTAGGAATAAACAATCCGAATATATCAAAAGAGGAATCATAAGTGGTTCCTCTTTTTTTATCCATTGACGGTATTTGTATTACATTTAGGTCGTCATATTTACGCTTAGTAAAGATGACGCTACTACTATTAAAATACCTACCGTATGAAACCTATCCTTAGAAAGCTATTCTTGCTGGCTGTAGCCTCAGCATTTGGCGGATTGGCTATGGGTCAGAATCTATCTAGCTACGTCAATCCCTTCATTGGCACGAAAAGTATGGGGCACACCTTTCCGGGAGCATGTGTTCCTCACGGAATTGTTCAGCTAAGTCCTGATACCGATACCATACCCCATAACGTGAATGGCGCCTACCAAAAGGATGTCTACAAGTACTGTGCAGGATATCAGTACGACGATAAGACCATTGTTGGGTTTAGCCACACCCACCTTAGCGGAACAGGGCATTCCGATTTGGGAGATATTCTTATTATGCCTTTTACTGGTCAGCCCAAGATGAATCCGGGCGAAGCCGGCAAACCCCGTTCGGGCTACCGATCGGCCTTTTCGCATACCAACGAGCAGGCTCGTCCGGGATACTACTGCGTGCTGCTCGACGATTACGGCATTAAGGCCGAGCTAACTGCCACCGAAAGGGTGGGCGTACACAAGTACACCTTCCCCAAAGGAGAAAGTCAGAAGATGATACTCGACCTTATTCACGGCATTTATGGCTACGATGGCAAGGTGCTTTGGGCTAATGTTAGGGTCGAGAACGACACCCTGCTAACGGGATATCGTATTACCAATGGCTGGGCACGTACCAACTACACCTACTTTGCCATCTCCTTCTCCAAGCCTATCGTGTCGTACACGCATGTGGATAGGGAGAAGCAAAAGTACTCGGGCTTTTGGCGTAAGTTCCGTAGCAAGGATAACTTCCCAGAGATGGGCGGACGAAAGATTGTGGCCTGCTTCGACTTCGGAGAGTCAACCACGCCACTAGAGGTAAAGGTTGCGCTATCGGCAGTTGGTACTGCAGGTGCGGTGAATAACCTAAAGGTGGAAGCAGCAGCAAAATCTTTTGATGCGTTGGCCGCCGAGGCAACCCAAAAGTGGGATAAGGAGCTGTCGGTTGTTGAGGCTAAGGGCAACAGCGACCAGCTGGTCATGCTCTACACCTCGCTTTACCATACGCTCATCAACCCTTCGGTTTATATGGATGTTGATGGACGCTACCGCGGCATCGATCACGAGATACATCAGGCCGATGGCTTTACCAACTACACCGTATTCTCCGTTTGGGATACCTATAGGGCACTTCATCCTTTATTCAACCTTATCAATAGAGATAGAAACAAGGATATGGTGGCCTCAATGCTGGCCCACTACCAGCAGAGCGTGCATGGTGCGCTGCCCGTTTGGTCGCATATGGGCAACGAAAATTGGTGCATGATTGGCTACCATGGCGTATCGGTTGTTGCTGATGCTCTTGTTAAGGGATTGGTAAACGATCAGCCGCTTGCGCTAAAGGCGATGAACAGCAGCGCCAACATTCCCTACTACGATGGTATTGACGATTACCGCCGCCTAGGTTACGTACCCTTCGATAAGAGCGGGTCTGGATCATCCATCACCTTGGAGTATGCCTACGACGATTGGACCATCTACCGCTCAGCTCTGCTGATGGGCAACGACTCGTTGGCTAAGGTTTTCCGTAACCGTGCCATGAGCTACAAGAACGTGTTCGATCCTTCGTTGGGCTTTGCCCGTGGAAGAATGTCTGACGGTTCGTGGAAGAAAGATTTCAGCCTACTCAGCACGCATGGCGAAGGCTTCATCGAGGGTAACTCTTGGAACTACTCGTTCTACGTACCTCACGATGTTCGTGGGCTGATGCAGCAGATGGGTGGTGACAGGATATTTGTGCAACGCCTCGATTCTCTTTTCAGCATGCATTTACCCGACGAGTTCTTTGCTCACACCGAAGATGTGACGCGCGAGGGTTTGCTGGGCTGCTACGTGCATGGCAACGAGCCAAGCCACCATGTGGCATACCTATACAGCTGGTCGTCGCAGCCTTGGAAAACGCAGTACTGGGTTCGCGAAATCATGAACCGTATGTACCGCAACACCATCGATGGTTTGTGCGGTAACGACGACTGCGGCCAAATGTCGGCTTGGTATGTTTTTTCTGCCATGGGATTCTACCCCGTATGCCCCGGCTCTAACCAGTACATCATTGGTGCGCCATACCTGCCCTACATGAAGGTGAAGGTGGGCGAGGGGAAGTTTATCGAGATTCGTGCGCCAAAGGTGAGCGATGCCAACCGCTACATTCGCTCGGTGATGCTCAATGGTAAGCCATACGCCAAGGCCTACTTCACCTACGACGACCTGAAGGATGGCGCTGTTATAGATTTTGAAATGGCTAGTAAGCCAAACAAGAAGCGTGTATTTGGCGCCAACGAGCGTCCTTACTCGCTGTCGGAAGAGAAATAGAAACTTTATAGGAATATGGTAGAGGCGCGATTCATCGCGCCTCTTACTATTATAGCCCTTGCTAACGTTCGTTCGATATAAGAGTTTGATATTCTCGGTAAGAATGCACAGGGCTCATTCCCCTCCTTCACAAGGAGGGGTGCCCGAAGGGCGGGGTGGTTGCTTTTTTGATTTAATACACTCCTCTATTGCATCAATAATCATCTCTTGATGGGTATAAAGAATATTGTTCTCAAATCGCAAAGTGACAATTCCTAGCCTCGTTAGGTATTCGTCCCTTGTATGGTCTCTGGCATTGCCAGCATCGGTAAAATGGGGCTTTCCATCAAGTTCAATTGCAATTTTTAGCGCAGGGCAGTAAAAGTCTAAAATGTAAGGACCAACGCCATGTTGCCTCCTAAATTTGCATCCGTTAAGCTGCTTATTTTTGAAAAGCTTCCATAATGAAGCCTCGGCAGGTGTCAGGTTTTTTCTTAATTCCTTCCGATAACCTTTGGTCGATTTAGGGTTGTATTCCGCCATTGATCGTATCCTTTATTTAACCACCCCCGGCTTCGCCGACCCCTCCTTGGAAAGGAGGGGAGTTCGCTCTTGGCAAGGTTGCTGCATAAAAATGATGGATTGCATTGGCCTATTCTTCTTTCACCTTTGCAGTCTTCCTCACCTTCTCCAAAATCATCTTCTCAATCTCGTCCATCTGTTCAACAGGTAAGCCCTGAACCAGCTTTACCAGCCCAACGGCGGCATCTTTGCGTCGAATGGACTGTAGGGCGTGCCCATCAATGTCGTTTTCGGGTTTTGATGGCGTCCATTCGAACAGGTCGTTTGGGGTACAGTTCAACTTTAGGCATATTCGCTCAAGGTCGTTTACATCGATCTTTTGGGTCAAACTTCTGGATAGGTAGTAGGCCTTGGTGTGCTTATAGCCATGCTTCTTCAGGTAGGTGTAGGCGTTGTCGATTCCTTTTAGCGCAAGCACGCGCGAGATATTCATTTTTAGCATATCGTTAAGGTTTTAGGGGTTACTTCTGCTAAAGTACAGATTTATCCTTTTTAACGGTTCTTTTCTCCGGAAAAAATGGTAGGTATTGTTAATCGGGTAGATGTTGCAGCGCATGAATTAGTAAGCTTAGTTGGCCAGAATAACAATGCATAGTTGAATTTGATAGGGCTAGTTTTCGTAATGAACATTACAGG
The DNA here is from genome assembly GCF_004340205.1 of Acetobacteroides hydrogenigenes. NCBI lineage: Bacteria > Pseudomonadati > Bacteroidota > Bacteroidia > Bacteroidales > Rikenellaceae > Acetobacteroides > Acetobacteroides hydrogenigenes. Next base: position 91,868 of record NZ_SLWB01000012.1, on the reverse strand, counting down.
GTGGTATTTAGTATGTTTAGTTTACTAAAACGTCAATACATGGCTGAAATTAGTAGGATTGGTTTCCGGTATAAACATTACAGGGGTGCATTTAGTACGCTTGGTTTGCTAAAACGTCAATACATGGCTGAAATTAGTAGGATAGGTTTCTGGGATAAATATTACAGGGGTGTATTTAATACGCTTGGTTTGCTAAAACGTCAATGCATGGCTGAAATTAGTAGAGTTAGTTGTTTAGATGAATATTGCAGTTCGTAATTCGATACGGTTAGCTGCACGAAAGAATGCCGCAAGCTAAATCAAGGTGCAGTAGCTCCGCGAAAGAACAATGCATAGGGGGAGGTAAAACGTAAAGCCCAACAAGATGTAGCATCCTATTGGGCTTTACAGAAAAATACGATTATTGGCTTACAGTACCCTACTCATTCTCTCTACGGCCTCCTCTACGTAGGCGCGGGGGCAGGCTAGGTTGATGCGGCGGAAGCCACGACCGTTGGAGCCAAAGGCGCTACCGCTGTTGAGGCCAACCTTGGCCTCGTGGATCAGCTTCTGGTCCAGCTCGTCGTCGGTGAGGCCGTAGGCGGTAAAGTCTAGCCATGCTAGATACGTCCCTTCGGGCTTATAGCAGGTTACCTTGGGCAGCTTTGCCTTAATCAGCTCGTCAAGGCGAGAGACGTTGCCCTGAACGTAGGCAATCAGCTGATTTAGCCAGTCACCGCCATTGTTGTATGCAGCCTCAAGTCCTACAATTCCGGCAATGTTGCCCAGGCCGATGTGCAGCTGGTGCTCCAAGACATGGAGATATTTTACGCGTAGCTCCTTATTTGGGATAACGGCGTAGGCCGTCGATAGCCCTGCCAGGTTAAAGGTTTTGCTGGGCGCCATAAAGGTGATGCAGGTAGCGGCAAAACGCTCGTCGAGGTTGGCGATGTGCAGGTGCTTCTGCTGTGGCATGATGATGTCGGAGTGGATCTCGTCGCTGATGATGGTAACGCCATGCTTCAGGCACAGCTCGCCGATGCGGCGCAACTCATCCTCCTCGAATACGCGGCCCACGGGGTTGTGCGGGTTGCACAGGATAATGGCCTTGGCGCCCGAGAGCTTTTGGTCGAGGTCGTCGAAGTCAATAACGAAGCGTCCTTCGTTAACCTTAAGCGGGTTTTCCACCAGCGTGCGGTTGTTCTGACGTACTGCATCGAAGAAAGGAGGATACACCGGCGTTTGGATGACGATTTTATCGCCGGGATTGGTGTAGGCGAGCACGGCTACGTTGAGGCCGGGCACCACGCCCGGGCAGTGGGCTATCCAGTCGCGCTCTATATCCCATCCGTTGCGGCGCTTCACCCAGCCAACGATGGCCTCGAAGTAGGAGTCGGGGCGCAGGGTGTAGCCTAGCACCGGATGCGCCAGCCTATGGGTAATGGCATCGATAACGAATTGGGGCGAGCGGAAGTCCATGTCGGCTACCCACATTGGTAGTACGTCGGGGTTGCCGAAGACGCTCTGGCGGGCATCCCACTTGATGCTGGAGGTGCTGGTACGGTCCACCACCTCGTCGAAGTTGTAGGTCATGGTTATGTTTTTTTGATTTGCGATGTTCGAGATGCGATTTGAGATTTGCGATTTTTGAAATGTGATATGCGGCTTGCGTTTGTCACACATCACACATCACACATCACACATCACACATCACATCTCTCATATCGTTCCCCGCAAAGAAACAAAAAAAGGGAGAGCTGATGCTCCCCCTTTTCTATTTGGAGTTATGAAAAGTCGGTTACTTGTTAAGCTGGCTGACCTTGTTGAACATGCCATCAACCTTCTCGAAAAGTTCATTCCAAATGGCCTTATAGTAGGCTTTAACGATTTTAGGATTATCCTTTCCATCGGGAGTGTTGGCACGGCTAATAAGCTCCTGACGAAGCTCGATTGCCTCGTTGATGATATCGATCACTTCAGCTTGCTTTGCTGGGTGAAAGTAGGAGAAGGTATAACAATCGGCAACAACTTCGCTTACTAGATAGTCGATGTCCTTTTTTAGTCTTCTTACGCTTGCCATACTGTGTACGTATTTGTTAGTTATCGTGCAAAAGTAGCATCTTTTTAGTACAAATTTCAGCCTTTTGGCGTTTTTTGAAGTTTATAAATGAAAATTATTGCAGGCATGGTTAGTTGTACTATTTTTTGTTCCTTTGTTGCTGTTGTGTGCGAATCATACTGAAATAAATGAGAAAACGCTTCAAGAATACGTTTTGGCGGAGGCTTGAGCTGCTTGCCAGCTTTAGAAGGAACGTAGATAAAGTTGGCCTCTTGATCCTTTTATTCATCAGCATAGCCAGCATTGCGCTCGTTGTTTACGAAGTGGGCTTTAACCTCAACCCCTATTTGTACGCGCAAACGAGTAGGTTCTACTTTGTTGCGCTACTCATCTTTTTAGTTAGCTACATTGTTCGGTTTTTTAGCCAAGGTTTTGGCGAGAGTAAGGAAACACGGCACTATATCGCCTGGAGCCTTTTTGGCCTTCTCTTTTTCTTGCTGCTAATTGCCTACATCAAGCCCGACGAGTATATTCGTACCAAGGCCCCCCTTCTGGCTATCTTCAAAAGTCCGGTGTTTACCTACGTTTTTATTCTAATCCTATCGGTTATGGAGCTATCCCGCTCTACCTTTGGGTTCTTAAAGAAGGAAATTAACACCTCGCTGATATTCGTGCTTAGCTTTTTCTTCATCATCCTTGTAGGTACGGGCTTGCTTTTGCTCCCCAATTCTACAACGCATGGCATTTCTCTAGTTGATGCGCTTTTTACCTCTACCAGCGCGGTTTGCGTAACCGGATTGGTGGTTGTTGATACGGCAACTGCATTTACCCCTCTTGGGCAGTTCTTCATTCTTCTGCTTATTCAGATTGGGGGTATTGGCGTTATGACGCTAACCTCGTTCTTTGGTATATTCTTGGTGAATAAGCTCTCGTTTAAGAATCAGATAAACCTTGGGGACTTTATTAGCGAGGAAAACTTGGGCGAGATATTCCGAACGCTGATGAAGATTGTTCTGGTAACCTTCATAATCGAATCGATTGGGGCAATTTTCATCTACTTCTCCGTACGGGGGACTTTAGGAGATGTTAATGAGGGCTACTATTCGATTTTTCACTCGATATCGGCATTCTGCAATGCCGGCTTCTCAATTTTTACAGATAACCTTTACGATGTTCGGGTTCGCTACAACTATGGGCTTCATGCGTACGTATCGCTGCTTATTGTATTTGGAGGTATAGGCTATCCGATCCTATTTAACTACATGCAGCTTCTCAAGCATGTGTTTCGTAACATGGTGCGGCAGGTGCTCGGACTACAGCGTCGCTACCATCACCTACCTAAAATAATAAATCTGCACACCAAGTTGGTGGTGTATACTACGCTTATTTTGCTGGTTGTTGGTACGGTGTTCTTTGCATTTTTCGAGTACAACAACACCCTAAAAGGGCTGCCCTGGTATGGGGTGTTAGCCGAATCCTTTTTTGGATCGGTAACGCCTCGTACTGCTGGATTTAATACCGTGAATATGGCACAACTCTTGCCGCAAACCGTGCTTCTTACCATGTTCCTTATGTGGATTGGAGCATCTCCTGTATCTACCGGAGGTGGTATTAAAACTACAACATTTGCAGTCGCAGTGTTTAATGTTATCAACATAATGAAGGGAAAGGAACGGTTGGAAATAGGTGGGCGTGAGATAACCAACAATACAGTGTTGAGGGCTTTTGGGGCTATCCTCCTTTCTATTTTTATGATTGGCCTATCCACTTCGCTAATTAAGCTGTTCGAGCCTCAGATAGATATGATGGCAATCGTTTTTGAGTGTATTTCGGCGTTAAGTACGGTAGGGTTGTCGTTGGGCATTACCCCTTCGCTCGACGAGGGCAGCAAAATTGTGCTTATAGCCACCATGTTTATAGGAAGAGTGGGGGCGCTTACCTTCTTGTCGGGTTTTGTTAGGCACACAGCGGAGCTGGATTACCGCTATCCTAAAACAAGCATATTTGTCAACTAGAAATTGTTCATACCATGAAGTATATCATTATAGGGCTAGGAAATTATGGTTCGGTATTAGCCGAGCGCCTTACTTCGATGGGGCACGAGGTAATTGGAATTGATTCGAATAGCCACAGAGTTGAGGAACTAAAATCGAGGATTACTAGCACCATTTGCATGGACATCAATGAGGTGCACATGCTAAAGGTGCTACCCCTTAAAGATGCCGATGCGGTAGTGGTAGCAATTGGGGAGAATATTGGCACCTCTATCCTAGTTTCTGCCGAGCTAAAGCAACTAAAGGTAAACAAGCTTATAGGACGCGCTATCTCGAACTTACATACTACCGTACTCGAGGCTATTGGAGTAGATGAGGTGGTAACTCCAGAAAAGGATTCGGCCGAAGATTTTGCGCTTCGCTTAGATGTAAAGGGGCTTCAGGATTCGTTCCCTGTTGCCGAAGGTTATAGGGTAATTTCGATGACAGCACCGCCTGTAATCGTAGGCCAAGCTGTTGGTGAGCTGCTCTTGGGCGATAAGTTTAACCTTAAGCTGGTTACCATTGTTCGAAAGGAGCACGTAACCAATATTCTTGGGTCAAAATCGGTAGTGGAAAAGGTTATACACCCAATTGGTTTGGGAACCATTATAGAGAAGGAGGATGTGCTTTACCTGTTTGGTGATTCGAAAAACCTGCAAACCTTCTCGAGATTCTTCAGCTAGCTACTTCTTGAAAATAAAGAATACGGCCAAAACCAGAAATCCAAACCCTATAAGATGGTTCATCTTTAGGGTTTCGGTTTTGAATACCAGTAGGCTAAAGGTCATAAACACAACAAGCGTAATAACCTCCTGTAGCACCTTCAACTCTACCAGCGAAAAGGGTCCCCCGTTTTGGTTAAAACCAATTCGGTTTGCCGGAACTTGAAAGAAGTACTCAAAAAGAGCAATGCCCCAGCTTATCAGGATTACAGCAAAAAGAGGAAGCGCTTGAAACCAGCTATATTCCTTAAATTTTAAATGTCCATACCAGGCAAATGTCATGAAGATGTTTGAAAGAACCAGCAGCGATATGGTGAGAATGACCTTCATTGTGTGTTTTGGTTTTGGGGGGCAAATATACTAACTTTGGCTCAAAAGTATTTTAAAGGTGGCGTAAGCCAAGTGCTATAAACACAAAAACAAGAACGCATGATACTTGATTCAATAGAGCAGCTGCAGAACTATACGGCTTTCCTTCCTGCAATAGAGAAGGTGGTGGCCTACATGAAAACGATTGACCCAAAAAAGTTGCCTGCCGAAAAGGTTTACATTGATGGGGAAAATGTATTTGTTATTCCTTCGGTAGCAAAGGGTAAAGGAGCTGATGAGGCAATGCTCGAGGCGCACAACGTTTATGCGGATCTTCAGGTGTGCTTAGGTAGTGGTGAAACGTTTGGATGGAAAGATCGCAATATGTGCATTAAGCCTACAGGTGAGTATAGCAGCGAAAGCGATATTATCTTTTTTGAAGACCAGCCAACAACGTATGTTTCTGTCGCTAGCAACGAGTTTGTGCTGTTTATGCCATGGGATGCGCATGCACCTCTCATTTACGATGGAGAGATTGTTAAGCTTATATTTAAGATAAAAGTAGGGTAAAGTACCTATAAAAACTAAAAGAGGAGGTGGTAATATCATCTCCTTTTTTAGTTTTGTGCCCACTTTATCATTTGCCAATGAATTTAGTTAGTAGCGTACCAGAATCACCCTACATATTACGATACCTTGCATATGCAATTGCCACTAAGGCAAAGCAGTCCGTTTTTGATTTTCAGTATTTCCCTTTCAGGGTTTTAAAGAGCGATAGCGAAGAGGCAGAGCTGGAACGCAACCTTATCCCCTCGACAGGAAGCCTGCCTGTAAGCCAAAGCAGTACCAACCAGACGGTAGATAACCTTGTAAGAACTTCGGATACGCTCTCCTTTTTAGTTTTAAAGGATGGCAAGCTTGTGTACGAATACTATGCTGATGGAATAAACGGCAAAACCCCAATGCTCTGCTATTCGATTACCAAAAGTTTATTTTCCAGCTACTTGTCGCTGCTAGCAGCCAATGGTGTTATATCGTTCAATGATTTGCTTGGGCAGTACCACTGTCAGCTGCCAGATTTTGTTGCTAATCGAACTTTTCAAAGTTTGATGAACATGGAGTCGGGGATTCGCTATACGCATGGTAAGGGGCCGTTTACCGACATGGTTAAGTTTTGGTTGTCAACCGATATTAGAAGGTCTTTGAAGGAGATAAGTCCTTCGGTCGACGGATCTGGATTTTTTTACTACAACGATATTCACCTGCATCTGCTGAATAGGATGGTAGATAGCCGAATTTCAGATCTTTTCGTTGATATAAACCATAACTTTTGGCAGCGTTTAAAGCCTACTTCTAATGCGCTTTTTTGCATAGATAGCCATCAAAAGAAGTATCTCAAAATGGATGGAGGTATGGTGGTTGCTCCATATGATTTGGCCAAATTTGGATTGCTCTATGCAAATAATGGTTTGATTTATAATAGTCAAGTTCTTAGTGAGGATTGGTGTCGTAGCCTAAAAACCTCTGATGGGGTGCGGACAGATTCGGATTTTTGGGATTTATACCGGCAAATGAACCATAGCTGGTATCCGATTCTTAAGCAGGGGCGTACCTACTACAAGAATTTTTGGTGGGGCCTTAAGCAAGACAACGCTCCAAACGACATATACGCAATGGGAATATTGGGTCAGTTCGTTTATGTTTCTACAAAGAACAATGTTGTTATTGTTAGGCAGGGAAATAGTTGGGGCGTAAATGGCTGGTGGCCCTACATGTTAGAGGAGATTGCTTCAAAAATAGAAGACATATAATAGTAGAAACAAGGGGTAGCTTGTTGTCTACCCCTTTGAATTTATAGCTTTTGTAGTGGACTATTGGACATATCGTAGATTAACGAGTGGGCTTCTATAGTGAACCAATCTTCAAAAACCTCCCAGGTTCTTTCTTTTGGCCATAGAGACTCATCAGAATACCAGTCAAGCAGCTCGTTTTTGAAAATTTGGTCGTAATTTTTCTCGAGATATTCAACAATTTCATCCTCATTTTCAAATTCTGGAATCAGGTAGACGTTAAAATCACCGCTTTCTTCAATCTCTTCTAGGTCAAACTGCTCGTCTACGGATAAAAGCCAATCCCAAAAAGGCTTCTGGGGTATTACGGCTAGTGCGTTCCTGTTAACAATCTTCATTTTAAACTGTTTTTATAGTGAGATGTTTCTTCGTTTTACGCATTCGGAGTTTGATCGTAATTCAAAGATATTCATCTTTTTTGTAGAACAAATGTAGCGAAGAAATGTGAACTCTTCAAAGTGGAATGAGGCGAAAATAGTTTTGTTCATAGATTAAAAAAAGGTGCAATTAGTTGGCGGTGTTATTATTCTTTGCAAAATTTGCCCCGCTTTATAAAAACACTTTTTTATGCTTGGAATAGATACGGTGCATTTTATTATGCTAGTATTGTTGGTGATTGCAACAGCAGCCTTCGAGTTCATCAACGGTTTTCACGATACTGCAAATGCGGTAGCAACGGTTATTTATACCAACTCGCTCAAACCCAAAACAGCGGTTGTATGGTCTGGTTTGATGAACATTCTAGGCGTGTATGTAGGGGGGATTGCAGTGGCCATGGGGATTATGCACCTTATACCTGCCGAGATGTTGGCAGATCACAACGTTTATAAGGCAATGGCGTTAATTTGGGCAATAATTATTACTGCAATAGCGTGGAACTTCTTTACTTGGTACTACGGTATTCCTTGCTCGAGCTCGCATACGCTTATTGGGGCTATATTTGGCGCAGGCCTTTCGTATACCTTGCTGCATCCCGATTCTTCGGTTGTCTTAAACTGGCAAAAGATCATCGATATCGGATTAGCCTTGCTGATTACTCCAGTGCTGGGCTTCGTACTTGCTCTTACGTTGATGTATATTCTGTTTAAGGTGGTAAAGAAGAAGAAGATATTTAAGGAGCCGAAGGAGAAAAAAGCACCTCCTTTTTGGATTCGTTCTCTAATGATCATTACCTCTACAAGTATTAGTTTCTCCCATGGTTCTAACGACGGACAAAAGGGAGTTGGCCTAATGATGATGATACTTGTGGCTCTAGCACCTGCATACTTTGCTCTTGATAATTCGAAAGACCCCAAGGATTTGGTGGGGAATATTCAGCGAGTAGAGTACGTTCTAAATCGCATCGATACAACAAGATTAAGCTACGCCGAAAAGCAAACGGTTAGTGTTTCAGTTGCCAAGTTTAATGCTTTGGTTGCCAATTTATCTAAGGTAGATAAGTTTAGCGAGCTGCCTCATACCATGGTTGCCGATGCTCGAGTTGATCTTACCGCTGCAGCAAAGAAGCTTAAATCGTTGGAAGAAGACAACAAGGCTGCTTTTGTAAATGTGAGCAAGCACGATCTTAGGCGATTTAAGAACGATTTAAAGCGAATAGATGGTTATGCCGAATATGTTCCAGTCTGGGTTATCCTTTTGATATCGCTTTCGTTGGGTTTAGGAACAATGATAGGTTGGAAGCGAATTGTTGTTACAATCAGCGAAAAGATTGGCAAAACGCAGATGACCTATGCCCAGGGCGCAACCTCTGGAGTTATTGCAGCCTCAACCATTGGGCTGTCTTCTGCTATAGGTTTGCCTGTTAGTACCACTCATATCCTATCGTCGGGCATTGCCGGTTCGATGGTGGCAAGTGGTGGAATTAAGAACCTACAGACCAAAACGCTTAAGAATATCGGCATTGCTTGGGTGGTTACTCTTCCAGTCTCCATTCTTGTTTCTGGTTTGCTCTATTGGTTGTTCTTTTCAATTGCTAAGTAATGTTCGAAAAGTTTAAAAAGCTAAGTTCTACCGAGAAGGGGATGATTATAATGATAATCATTCTCCTTTTTGGTATTTTAATACGATGGGGTTATGTTAAGCATAACGCTCAGAAAGGATTTGACAAGTATTTTAAAAACGAAGAAAAGGTAAAACGGTAACGTTTTACCTTTTCGCATTTTCCACTAAATCTAAAACCACCAATGAAACGTCATGATTTTTTGTTTGTTATTTTAGTTCTGGTGCTGTTTGTGCCGTTTATGGTATCTACGCCTCTTTACGAATTTTACTGTAGGTTCAACCTTGAGCATGGACTGGCAATGAGTTTTCTGAAGTTTGCCATTTTGGCAACGCTGGGTGAATCTCTGGGATTGCGAATTAGGAAAGGGGTTTACGACTACAAAGGATTTGGTCTCCTTCCACGTGCAATCGTTTGGGGCTTTTTAGGCATCGCCATTAAGATTTCCTTCTTGATTTTCCAAACAGGAGCCGTAAACTTTCTTGGCTATATTGAAATTACCCTTGGCGATTCTTTTGGATATAAGCTTTTGCAAGCCTTTGCAGCTTCTGCCTTCATGAATCTTATTTTTGCGCCAGTGATGATGACGCTTCATAAAATAACCGATACGCATATTGTGGCAACAGGAGGAACCTTAAAAGGCTTCTTCTCTCGTATTGATGTTGCTGTAATACTACAAAAGGTTGATTGGCATACAATGTGGGGCTTTGTCCTTAAAAAAACGATTCCGTTTTTTTGGATACCAGCACATACCATAACCTTCTTGCTTCCTGCAAGTTTACAGGTGCTTTTTGCTGCTATTTTGGGTGTCGTGCTAGGTGTAATACTTGCGTTTGCTGCGAATAAGTCGAAGTAATTAATGATATTTCGCTATATTTGAATTCGGAAAACTTTACGACGAAGGAAAACAGGAAGAGGTCTACGTAGTTCTGTTAGCGGAATATAGGAACCCAAAAGATTCTTTCTTTTACGTATGATATGGAAACGGCTTCAGGTTTAAAACCTGCAAGTCGTTTTTTTTTGCTTTAAAGATGGTTTTTGTGCTTATAATATTTAAAGTTGAGGTGGTTTTGAGTTGATAATTGTAAGTAAAAGAAGGTGATTTTAAATGAAATGTAACTGGCTTCTGGGAAAATTGTTATATTTTACCGTTGATTTATTAGTTGTCACCTACAATGTGATACCATATGCGGTTGAAATGTTTATAAATTATCTGTTAAGCCAAGAAAAAACTATTAAATCGTTTTTATTTATTAAAATATTCAGTAAAATTGTCAACCTGAAAAATGAATCATTCTGAAGCTATGCATCAAACTCCTATAGACATTGAAACCGTTGATCGGTTAAAGCGCGAGTCGGGTATTGCAAATGTAGGCAAATCCTCTATACGCGAGCTTGTTAAATTGGTTGTGCAAATCGAAAAAGCAACCAATTCGCAGTTCGTGAAAATGGAAATGGGGGTTCCTGGATTAGCAACACCTGCTATTGCTATTGAGGCAGAAATTGAGGCTTTAAGGAGTGGTGTTACGGCTGTTTACCCTTCGATAGAGGGAATTGACCCCCTAAAAAAGGAGATGTCGCGTTTTGTAAAGAACTTTCTTAATGTCGAGGTTCGCGAGGAAGGATGCATTCCTACAGTAGGATCGATGCAAGGAGGGATGGCTGCCTTTATGGTTGCTAACAGATGTGATAAGGCTAAAGATACCGTCCTTTTTATTGATCCGGGCTTCCCTGTACAGAAAAACCAGCTTAGAATGCTTGGTATGAAGTATGAAACATTCGACGTTTATAACTACCGAGGAGAAAAGCTGCGCTCGAAGCTGGAGAAGTACTTGCAGGAAGGCAACATCTCTTGTATCATTTACTCGAATCCGAATAATCCAACTTGGGTATGCTTAACCGAGAAGGAACTGCAAATTATAGGCGATCTTGCAACCCGTTACGATGTTGTGGTAGTTGAGGATTTAGCATATTTTGCGATGGACTTTCGTGTGGATATGTCTAAACCTGGAGTGCCACCTTACCAGCCTACTGTTGCAAAGTATACCGATAACTATCTGATGCTCATCTCGGGGTCGAAGGCATTTAGCTATGCCGGACAGCGTATTGGCTGTGTGGTGATATCGGATGTGCTCTTTAAGCGTCGTTTCCCAGATCTAAAGCGGTTTTTCCCTAATGATGAGTTTGGAAAGGCTATGATTTTTGGACCTATCTACGGGTTATCTTCCGGAGTTGCCCACTCGGTTCAGTACGGTTTTGCTGCACTTCTGAAGGCTGTAAACGATGGTAAGTACAACTTCGTTGAAGAAACGCGCGAGTACGGCGAGAAGGCTAAGATCCTTAAACAGATATTTGAGCAAAATGGGTTCCATATTGTTTACGACAGGGACGAGGATAAGGTGCTTGCCGATGGGTTCTACTTTACGGTTGGATACCAGAATCTGACGGGAGAGGAACTTCTTGAAGAACTACTCTACTACGGTGTAAGTGCCATCTCGCTAAGCACCACAGGAAGTAAGCGCGAGGGTATTCGTGCTTGCGTATCCCAAGTGGCTAGAAGCCAGTTTGGCATCCTGGAAGAGCGCTTGAAAATGTTCAACGAAAATCATAAGGTAGATAAGGCTGTGGCCCAATCTACCGCACTATAAACGAACAATCCAACAAAATAACTGCATATGGCAAAAATTCGAGGAGCGATTGTTGTCGACATGGAGAAATGCAAAGGATGCTCTCTTTGCGTTGTCGCTTGTCCAACTAAAGTTATTAGCCTTGCGCAAGAAGTAAACGGTAAGGGCTACAACTACGCTTACATGGAAAATCCAGAAAGCTGCGTAGGATGCACTAGCTGCGCACTAGTTTGTCCCGACAGCGTTATTACAGTTTACAAGGTCAAAGTTGAGGCCTAATTTACCCTAACTAGAATAGCAAAAGAATATGAAAGAGCTAAGGCTAATGAAGGGGAATGAGGCTATTGCAGAAGCTGCGATTCGTTGCGGTTGCGATGGCTACTTTGGATATCCAATTACCCCACAGTCCGAAGTAATGGAAACTCTTATGGTTCGTAAGCCATGGGAGGAAACAGGAATGGTTGTTTTGCAGGCCGAAAGCGAAACATCGTCCATTAACATGCTCTATGGTGGAGCTGCTACCGGAAAAAAAGTAATGACATCGTCTTCGTCGCCAGGCGTTAGCTTGATGTGCGAAGGTTTGACATATTTGGCAGGTGCCGAGCTTCCTTGCTTGGTGGTGAACGTTGTTCGTGGAGGCCCCGGCCTTGGAACGATCCAGCCTGCACAGTCGGACTACTTCCAAGCCGTTAAGGGTGGCGGACACGGCGATTACCATATGATCGTACTTGCCCCTGCTTCGGTTCAAGAAATGTACGACTTCGTTGATCTATCCTTCGAACTTGCATTTAAGTACCGTACCCCAGCCATGATCCTATCTGACGGCGTTATTGGCCAAATGATGGAGAAGGTTTACCTTGATGATTTCAAGCCACGTTGGACAAAAGAAGAGATCATTAAGAACTATGGCGATTGGGCTTGTACCGGCAAGACTGCCGATCGTGAGCGCCATATTGCAACTTCGTTGGAGCTGGAGTCTGCTCGTCAAGAGGTATTCAACCACAAGCTGCAAGCTAAGTACGCTGTGATTCGCGAGAAGGAAGTTCGTTGCGAAGAGATCATGTGCGAGGATGCCGATTACATCATCGTTGCGTACGGATCATCAGCTCGTATATCATCGAAGGCCGTTGAGCTTTGCCGTGCAGAAGGAATTAAGGTTGGTCTTCTTCGTCCAATCACCCTATTCCCTTATCCTACCAAGGAAATTCAAGCACACCTTTCGCACGTAAAGGGATTCCTTTCTGTAGAAATGAGCGCCGGACAAATGGTAGAGGATGTTAAGCTTGCTGTAAACGGACAGGTTCCTGTTTACCATTTCGGTAGGTATGGCGGTATGATCCCTTCGCCAAACGAGGTGGTTGATGCAATTAAGACTAACTTCTTAGGAGGAAAATAGCGATGGCAGAAATTTCAATTCAAGATATCGTAAAACCAGAAAATTTGGTTTACGAAAAAGCAAAAGTGCTTACCGATAATGTAATGCACTACTGCCCCGGATGTACCCACGGCGTTATTCATAAGCTGATTGCCGAGGTTATCGACGAAATGGGCATTCAGGAAGATACCATTGGCGTATCGCCTGTAGGATGTTCGGTGTTGGCCTACAACTACCTCGACATCGACTGGTTGCAAGCCGCTCACGGTCGTGCTCCCGCATTGGCTACCGCTGCTAAGCGTCTTAACCCAGAAAAGCACGTGTTTACCTACCAAGGCGACGGCGACCTTGCCTCGATTGGTACTGCAGAAATTATGCACGCCTGCAACCGTGGAGAGAACATCGTGGTGATCTTCGTTAACAACGCCATCTACGGTATGACCGGTGGACAGATGGCTCCAACTACCCTTATCGGACAAAAAACGGCTACCACTCCTTACGGACGTTCGGTAGAGCTTAACGGACACCCTTTGCGCATTACCGAGCTTATTGCTCAGCTGCCCGGAACTTCGTTTGTAACCCGCCAGAGCGCCCAAACGCCTGCCGCTGTTCGCAAGGCAAAGAAGGCTATTCGTAAGGCTTTCGAAAATGCAGCTGCCCGTAAGGGAACCTCGTTCGTAGAGGTGGTAGGTACTTGCAACTCGGGTTGGAAGCTATCTCCAGTAAAATCGAACCAGTGGATGGAGGAAAACATGTTCCCATACTATCCGCTTGGCGATCTTAAAGACGAATAGCCATTTCTAACATCAAAAGTTCAAAAGCAATGAAAGAAGAAATCATTATAGCTGGATTTGGTGGACAAGGCGTTCTATCAATGGGTAAAATTCTTGCCTACTCGGGCATCATGCAGGGCCAGGAGATTACCTGGATGCCTTCGTACGGCCCTGAGATGCGCGGTGGTACCGCTAACGTTACCGTAATCCTTAGCGATGATCGTATCAGCTCGCCTATTGTTCACGAGTACGATACGGCCATCATCCTTAACCAGCAATCAATGGACAAGTTCGCCGAGCTGGTAAAGCCCGGTGGCGTGCTCATCTACGATCCAAACGGAATCGTTCACCATCCAACCCGTACCGATATCAACATCTACCGTATTGAGGCTGCCGAGGAAGCTGCCCGCATGAACAACGCAAAGGCGTTTAACATGATCGTGCTTGGAGGATTCCTTAGCGTGAAGCCAATCGTGAAGATGGAGAACGTGCGCAAGGGACTCGAGAAGTCGCTTCCAGCTCGCCATCACCACCTCATTCCAATGAACGAGGAGGCCATTCAACGAGGAATGGATGCAGTAAAGGCTGTTAATGTGCTCTAGCAGCAAATGGTTATTATAGGTAAAGAAGCGGTCCTTTGGGGCCGCTTTTTTTATGGGGTAGGGTCGATGAAGTCAACAACGTAATTTCGGTGGTCGCCGTATGCTTTTCGTAAGCTACGAAAATCTCCAAGGGGGCACCGTACGCTTTTCGTAAGCTACGAAAATCTCCTAGGGGTCGCCGTACACCTTTCGTAAGCTACGAAAATCTCCAAGGGGGCACCGTACGCTTTTCGTAAGCTACGAAAATCTCCTAGGGGTCGCCGTACGCTTTTCGTAAGCTACGAAAATCTCCTAGGGGTCGCCGTACACCTTTCGTAAGCTACGGAAATCTCCAAGGGGGCACCGTACGCTTTTCGTAAGCTACGAAGAACTCCCAGGGATCGCCGTGCGCTTTTCGTAAGCTACGAAGATTTCAAGGTGATTTCCTTAGTATATACGCCAATAGAGTTTTTAAAGATAACGTTAGGGTATCTGCTTGACGATGCCGAAATTCTTCGAGACATCAACAACGGGGTTTCCCTTGTAGAAGAGCGTTCCAAAGACGCTGATGGTGCCGGTAAGCTTTTCCACCGCATTTATTCGAGCCTTACCGGTTCCTTCTATGGTTACCATAGCCTTTTGGGTTGCCAAGTTGTACCCGTCGAACATGCCGGACCCCTTCATGCGTAGGTCGAATGTTTTGGATTTCCCCGTGGCCTTAATGTAGGTTGCCCCGCTGGTTTCTACGGCAAGGTGGTTGCATACGAGCGATAGGGTTAGCTTGCTCGAGCCTTTGAGGGTTACCGTTAGCATGTCGAAGGTTAGGGGCCGAGGCGATGCGATATCGGCATACCCATCGATAAAAAGGTTGCTGATGCTCTTAAACGATAGGCGAAGGGTGGGTATTTCGGCGCTTTTAAGGCGCATGCGGCGGTCGCGCTGCTTGGGCATTTCGATTAGGAGCAGCCCTTCGCGGACCGATACCTTAACGCGCTCCAAAATTTGATCTTGTCCGATAATGGTAAGGGTAGGGCTGCTTGCTTGATCCATGTGGATGTTGTAGCTGCCTACTACGGCTATCCGGTTAAAGCTGGGGAGTTTGATGGTTTTGCTGGTGACGTCCGATGCCTCTACGAGTATAGGTAACGTCAGTATTGCGAGGAGTGTGAGCAGTCGTCTCATGGCGGTTGGCTTTCCCTAAAAGTAAGAAAAAAAGGAAGGAAAGTCACCTTAGGAGTAAAAAAAGTAATAGTTCAGTATCATCGGTATCACGATGCACGTATCACGTATCACGAGGCTTACGCCAACTATACTTGACAGCCTAAAAGATGGTTTTGATCGGCTTTCTTGTATCCTGTGCCTTGTGTCTTGGTACCATAGGTGCAAAAAAATTGCCCAGATACTGACTAAGGTATCTGGGCTTGCAAGATCGATATCCTAAGATATCTGGGGTATAAATTGGTTCTGCAAATATAGTAAAAAAACTATTTGGCCACCTGCTTACTGGTGCTAAGTGCTGTTAACAGAATGTACGCCAAGCAAGCTAATGGAACTGCAAATCCGGCGACGATGCTGTTGCTGTAGTCAGCCACCAATCCGAAGAGAAGTGGAACAACGGCACCCCCGATGATGGCGGTTACCATCAATCCCGAAATCTCGTTAGCCTTTTCGGGCATCGAGTCTACGGTAATCGAGAAGATTAGCGGGAAGATGTTGGCAAAGCCGAATCCGATGATAAAAATCGAAACGAAGGCTACGGTTGCGGTTGGCGCAAAAAATAGCACAAGGTTTCCGACAATCGATAGGATGGTGGTGATAACCAGGAAGCGCTTTGGCGACATCCAGTTAAGGATAACCGAGCCAAAGAAACGGCCAGTCATGATGGCGATAAAGAAGAATAAGGTTCCGAGTAGTCCCAGCTTCTTGATGTCGTAGCTGAATACGTCGGCAAGGTAGTTAGGCAGCTTAGACGACATCGAAACCTCGGCACCAACGTAGAGGAAAATGCCCATCACCATAGCTAAGATAAACTTGTTGTTGAGCAGCGAAAGGCACGACTTGAAGGTTGCAGGCTTTGCATTCTCGTCGGGCTTGCTTTCGTGGATGTGCGCGAAAAGGATGTAAACGATGGTTAGTGCAATAAACGCTGAATAGATTGGGAAGAGAATCTTCCAGTCTAGCCCCCAGTACTTAGCGGCAATAAGCGGAACCAACGATCCCGATAGCGAACCGATAGCCTTAACGAACTGTCCAAGCGAAAGGTTGCGAGAGTACTTCCCTTCGGGTGATACGTCGCGCATAATTGGGTTTCCGGCCACTTGAAGGCTTGTAGCACCTGCTCCAAGCATCAGAATGGATACTAGCAGCACCACAAAACTCGAGAAGTTGCCAATAATAGGGAGTATCAGCCCAAGAAGTGCAACGGCAAGACCGAAGATGAGAACTTTCCTTTTTCCGACTCTATCCTGGATAATGCCAAGTGGAATAGAGAGAAGACCAAACATGATAAAACCCATGAAGGTTAAAAGGCCTGCCAAAAAGTTGGATAGGTGAAAATCGCTTTGTACTTGGCTGGTTAGAGGGCCAACTACATCTCCAAAGCCCATGCAGAGGAATGCAAGGAAGATTGGCAGAGCAGATAGATTGCTGCTTTTCTGATTCATTGTCTTTTGCTTTAGTGTTTGAATTTTAGCTACGAAGATAAAAATCCCTATCGATTAATGAATCGTCGATAGGGACTAAAATGCGTATTGTTGTCAGTGTTTTTTACTTGGAGCTAATCCATCGCAATAATGATCTTCCCTTTAGTATGTCCTTCTGATATTTTTTCGTGCGCTAGGGCTGCTTTTTCCAAGGGGTATTCGGCTTCCACGTAAACTGTAAGTTCGCCTTCTTCTACCATTTTTCGAAGGTTGTTAAGGGTCGAAGAGTTTGGCTCTACAAAGCAGTAGCGGTAATCTATCTCCGGTTTTGGTAGGAGAGAGGGCTGTGGTAAGTTTTCTAGTATAGAAACTACCCTGCCCGTGCTTTTTACAATATCGAAGCATTGCTTAAAAACATCACCGCCAACGGTGTCGAAGGCAAGATCTACTCCTTCAGGGAATAGCTTTCGCACCTCTTCTGCCACATTCTGCGTGATGTAGTCGATGGTGTGCTTTGCTCCCAGCTTTTTTAGGTACTCATGATTTCGCTTGCTTGCAATGGCAATAACCTTGGCGTCCTTTTGGGCAGCGAGCTGAACGGCAAACGAACCTACTCCTCCTGACGCTCCCCATATTACGATAGCCTCATTTTTCTTCAGTCCACCATGGGTAAATATAGCCTGATGGGCCGTAAGTCCAGCCAACGGAAGGGCTGCTGCATCGTTAAGGGGTATGTTTTTGGGCGCTTTGGAAATGTACACTTCTGGAACCGTAATGTATTCGGCATAGGTTCCGTGCTGAATGGTTGGCCTACGGCAGTAGCCAATTACTTTTTCTCCAATATCGAATCGGCGGGCGCCAAAGCCATGCTCAACAATTTTACCCGAAAAATCCCATCCAGGAACTATGGGAAAAACACAGGGAACTCGGTTTACGAGCAACCCATTTCGGATTTTTACGTCGACAGGATTAACTCCTGCTGCCGTAACCTTAATCAGAACTTCACCTTCTCTGGGTTTCGGTATATCTCGCTCTACAAGCCTTAAAACCGACGAAGACCCAAATTCGGTATACTGTATTGCTCTCATGTTTTTTTACTTTAGAACATGAGAGAAGCGTAAATGTTGGCAACAAAAAGGCCGCTAGCTTAATTTAGTAGCGGCCCTATACTAATTAAAGGAATGCCTAGTCGTTAAGCAGATCGGGGCGGAGCAGCTTGGTACGGCTCAGAGCCTGATCCTCCTGCCATTTGCTTATTTCCTTAAAGTTTCCTGAAAGTAAAACAGCAGGAACTTCCCACCCGTTGTATACGGCAGGTCTTGTGTAAACTGGGGGGGCAAGCAGCCCATCCTGAAACGAATCGGTTAGCGCCGATGTCTCGTCGGATATTACGCCAGGTACAATACGAACAACGCTGTCTACGATAACTGCAGCAGCAAGTTCGCCGCCCGAAAGAACGTAGTCACCAATCGAAATTTCGAGCGTTACCAGATGCTCGCGGATGCGATGGTCTACACCTTTGTAGTGCCCGCAAAGGATGATGATGTTCTCGAATGTTGCCAGCCTATTCGAAATACCTTGCTTTAGCGTTTTTCCATCTGGGGTTACATAGATAACCTCGTCGTAATGGCGTTCAGCTTTTAGCTTTTCGATGCATCTAAAAATAGGATCGCACATCATTACCATGCCGGCATCGCCTCCAAAAGCATAGTCGTCTACGCTTTTATGCTTATCTGTGCTGTAATCTCTAATGTTGTGGATGACGATTTCCACAAGCCCTTTTTGCTTTGCTCGTTTTATTATGGAGTGGTTAAACGGACTTTCGAGGAGCTCGGGATGGATTGTCAGAATATCAATTCTCATGGTAAATTTTTTGCAAATTTAATTTACCGTTGCATATCGGCAAAGCAACTCGTTATGACTCGCAAAAAGAATGTTAATTACATCGGCTCGCTGGGGGACTTGAATAATAGATGCAGCATGCTTAATTTTGGTTGTTAGGTTAGTTAGGGTCTAAATCAAGGATGCTACTTTGCGGTATGGCCTGTTTTAGACAGGAAGATCGGGTTATAGGCTAATGACGATTACATAGTGCCAATAGCTTTTGTAAACTAAACTAGCCAGATTTGGGTGGATAACCTACTCTGTGCTTAATTATAAGAAGTTGAAGGGTGTTGTAAGTAGTTCTATTTAACAGTCATCTGCTAAAGCCAAAGACCTTTAGGTAAATTATTATTTCGTTTAGCCTTGCTAAATGCTATATTTGCACTTTGGTATTCGAACGAATGCGAATGCAATTGGTAAGAATTTGATGAAACACCAAATTTAATGTTATGGAATCTGAAAGAAATGATGCTCTAGTTCCCGAGGAACAGCTCAACAACCATGTTGAGGATACTGTAGATGCTACCCCTGCTGCCGAAACTGAAGTAGTAGAAGAAGAAGTAACTGAACCTCGTCATAGTGTTGATTTCTCGGAAGAGGAGGCTATGCTTGCTGCTGAGGAAATTGATCTTGGAGAGGAAGAAGAAGGGGAAGATTCAGCCCACCCTGTTGTAGACTATTCTGGATTTTCCCTTCAGGAACTTGTAAAAGCCCTAGAAGCAATTGTTAGCAATGGTTCAGAGGCTTCACGTCGTGAAATAGAGGCCATAAAGATCGCGTTTTATAAAACGCTGCGTGCCGACGTTGAGGCTAAGAAGGCGGAGTTTGTTAAGAATGGTGGCGAAGAAGCCGAGTTTAAAGCTCCAGAATGCCCCGAAGAGCCGATTATTAAAGATCTTATTCTAGCCTATAAAAATGCAAAATACCTTAAGAGTAAGGAAATAGAGGCTGAAAAAGAAAATAACTATAAGGAAAAACTTCAGATACTTGAAGAGTTAAAGGCTCTCTCCGAAGGGTCGGAGGCTCATAACCACACGTTTCAAGAGTTTAGGAACCTTCAAAATAGGTGGAAAGAGATTGGGCAAGTTCCGCAGTCGCATGTAAAAGACCTATGGGACAACTACCACTATCTTGTTGAGAAGTTTTATGACTATATAAAGATCAATCGCGAACTACGCGATCTTGATCTTAAGAAAAACTACGAAGCAAAAATCCTTCTAAGCGAAAAGGCTGAAGAACTGCTACTTGAACCTTCGGTGGTTTTGGCATTCCAAAAGCTTCAGAAGCTTCATGAGCAATGGAGAGAAGTAGGCCCTGTTGCAAAAGAGTTTAAGGAGACCCTATGGGAAAGGTTTAAGGAGGCTACCTCTAAGATTAATAAAAAGCATCAGGAGTTCTACGACCTACAAAAGGATGAGCAAAAGAAAAACTTGGATGCGAAAACGGTTCTTTGCGAAAAGGCAGAGGAACTTTTGACGATCGATCCCAAATCGACTAAGGATTGGAATAAAAGATCGAAAGATTTGATTGAACTTCAAAAGGTTTGGAAGACTATTGGTTTTGCGCCTAAGAAGGAGAATTCAAAGATATACCAACGCTTCCGCGAAGCCTGTGATGCTTTCTTTGTTAAGAAGCGCGAGTTCTACACCCAACTAAAGAGCCAGATAGAGGTAAACCTACAGGCTAAAGTAGAACTTTGTGTTAAGGCCGAAGAAATATCTTCATCGGCCGATTGGAAAAAGGCAACTGACGAACTTATTGCATTACAGAAACAATGGAAAGAAATAGGGCCTGTCCCTCGTAAGCACTCGGATGAGGTTTGGAAGCGTTTCCGTGCAGCCTGCGATTCTTTCTTTACCAGAAAATCGGAGCATTTTTCGGGTATCGATAAGCGCTACGAAGAAAATCTTAGAGCAAAAGAAGCCATAATTGAAGAAATTAAAGCATTTGAGCCTTCAGAAGACATCCCTTCCAATTTTGAATCGTTGAAAGAATTTCAGCGCCGTTGGGCAGAGATCGGCTTTGTCCCAATGAAGGATAAGGAGCGTATTCAAAAAGAGTACCGCGAGATTATCGATGCTCAATTTCAAAAGATTAAAGGAAGCGATGCTGAGCGTAAGATCGTTAAGTTTAAGGGCTGGGTTGAATCGAATACTGGTAGAGGAGATAAAAAGTTCCGTGCAGAACGCGATAAACTTATTGGTAAAATTCGCCAGCTCGAATCGGATATCAGCGTATGGGAAAATAATATTGGGTTCTTTGCCAAATCCAAGAATGCCGATGCATTGATTAAAGAAGTAAATAACAAGATAAATAAGGCAAAAGAAGAGATTGCTCTTATAGAGGAAAAAATCAACCTGATTGATTCTCAGCTACCCGAATAGATTGAAAAAGAACGATAATGGCACAGACTAAGTACATTTTTGTAACTGGAGGTGTAACATCCTCATTGGGAAAAGGAATTATTTCGGCATCGCTAGCAAAGCTATTACAGGCTAGAGGATACTCGGTTACCATTCAGAAGTTAGATCCATACATCAACGTTGATCCAGGGACTTTGAACCCTTACGAACACGGTGAATGCTATGTGACAGAGGATGGTGCAGAAACCGATCTCGACCTTGGGCATTACGAGCGTTTTACCAATAAGCCAACCTCTCAGGCAAATAATGTAACTACCGGAAGGATATACCAGTCGGTAATAAATAAGGAGCGCCGTGGAGAGTATCTTGGGAAAACGGTGCAGGTTATTCCTCATATTACGGATGAAATTAAGCGTTGTATTAAGGTTTTGGGAACCAAAAACAAGTACGATGTTGTAATTACTGAGATTGGGGGAACGGTGGGCGATATAGAGTCACTTCCATACGTAGAGGCTGTTCGTCAGCTTCGCTGGGAACTCGGTTCTACAAACTCGTTGGTGATTCACCTCACGCTTGTTCCGTACCTTGCTGCTGCAGGAGAACCAAAGACAAAGCCAACGCAGCACTCTGTAAAAATGCTGCTTGAAACTGGAGTACAGCCAGATATACTGGTACTTAGAACCGAGAAGCCTCTTACTGTTGAAATAAAGAAAAAGGTAGCTCTTTTCTGTAATGTTGATAAGGATTCTGTGATCGAATCGGTTGATGTTCCTACTATCTACGAGGTGCCTCTTGAGATGCTTAAGCAGAAGCTTGATCTTACGGTACTTCGTAAGCTAAATTTACCTTCGGACAATGAAGTAGAACTGTCTGACTGGACACGGTTGGTTGATAGTATTAAGCACCCTAAGCATGAGGTTAGCATTGCACTTGTAGGTAAGTATACCGAACTTCATGATGCCTACAAGTCAATTGTAGAGGCATTTATCCATGGAGGAGCCTCAAATTCGTGCAAGGTTAAGATTAAGTGGGTAAATTCCGAAAAGATAGGCGAAGATAATGTTGCCACTCTTTTAGGTGATGTTCAAGGCGTTTTGGTTGCTCCCGGTTTTGGGCATCGAGGTATCGAAGGTAAGATTTCGGCCATTAAGTATGCTCGCGAAAACCAAGTTCCATTTTTTGGAATATGCCTTGGCATGCAGTGCGCTGTAATCGAGTTTGCCCGTAACGTGCTCAAAATGGCAGAGGCTAACTCTACCGAGATGGTGGTGTCGACTCCATATCCTGTGATCGACTTAATGGAAGATCAAAAAGAGATTACGGATAAGGGCGGTACCATGAGGCTTGGTGCTTATCCTTGTGTTCTTGTTAAGGACTCGTTGGCGTATAAGGCGTACAAGTTGGAGGAAATCTCTGAAAGACATCGTCATCGCTATGAGTTTAATAACCAATACTTGGAGCAGTTTGAGGCTGCCGGCATGAAGCCTGTTGGAACAAATCCTGACACAAACTTGGTTGAGGTTGTAGAGATTCCTTCGCATCCTTACTTTGTTGGGGTCCAATTCCACCCAGAGTATAAGAGCACGGTGGCTAACCCTCATCCGCTTTTTGTTGCTTTTGTAAAAGCAGCATTAAAGTACAAGAACGAAAAGTGTAAATAAAGAACAACGTATTTAAATGGATAAAAAAAGTATTATCGGCTTGGTGATAATAGGTGCAATCCTTATCGGATTCAGCTACTACAACAACCGACAAATGGAAAAGTATCAAAAAGAGCAGGCGGCTATCGATTCGGTTGCTCGGGCAAAGATGCCTAAGGATGCTTCCAAACAAGCGGCTCTTGCTGCTCAAGATCAGCTTCAAAAGGAGAATGCTATAAACGACAGCCTTGAAGTTGCTGCTATTTCAGAAACGGTTGGGGCTACTATGGCTACTGCTGTGAGAGGTACTGAGGAATTCTATACTTTGCAAAATGATAGAGTAAAAGTTGTATTCTCGAACAAGGGAGGACGAATTGCTTCTGTTGAGCTTTTAAAGTATAAGCGATATAACGGAGATAAGCTAGTTCTTTTTACCCCGGAAAGAAGCCAGTTTGACCTAAACCTATTTATTGGTCAGAGCATCTCTACTTCAAGGTTTTACTTTCAACCTGTAAACGTTGCTAAAAATGCGGCTATTTCTTCTACAGATTCGGTTAAGAGTGCTGCATTTCGTTTGTATACCGATGCATCGAGCTATATAGAGTACGTTTACACCCTTAAAAAGGGAAGCTACATGGTTGACTTTAAGGTAAACTTTGTAGGATTGGAACGCAAGCTTCCTTCAAATATGACCAGCTTAGACATTAGCTGGGCTATGGATGCTCCTCAGCAGGAAAAGGGCTTTAAGAACGAGAATAACTATACGGCAATTAGCTATAAATTCCCTGGGGAAGAAGGGGATATGGAGGAGTTATCTCCAATGAAGGATGCTGTGAGCGAAAAGGTGACAACCAAATTGCAATGGGTTGACTTTAAGCAGCAGTTTTTTTCCTCTATTCTTGTTGCTAAAAACAGTTTTACATCAGGAGACTTAGCACAAACTACACATAAGCCAGATTCTGGGTTTGTAAAGAACTTTAAAGCGACGCTTCAAGTTCCTTTTACTGCAGCAACAAAGAATCTAGATTTCTCTTTCTACTTTGGTCCAAACCTTTTCAACGAGCTTAAAAAGCACGATTTGGGCTTCGAAAAGGTTGTTCCTCTAGGTTCGTGGATTATTCGTTGGATTAACCGCTGGGTAGTGATTCCTGTATTCGATATGCTAGAGTCGCATATTGCTAGTTTTGGTATAATCATTCTTATTCTTACGATCTTAATAAAGCTGGTTCTGTTTCCGCTCACCTACAAGTCGTACCTTTCGATGGCGAAGATGAGGGTGCTAAAGCCAGAGGTTGATCAGATTAATGCAAAGTATCCTAAAAAGGAAGATGCGCTTAAGAAGCAGCAGGAGGTAATGGCCCTTTACCGTAAAACTGGAGTTAACCCAATGGGTGGATGTTTGCCAATGCTACTACAGCTGCCAATCCTTTTTGCGATGTTTAAGTTCTTCCCTGCATCATTTGAGCTTCGTCAGGAGAGCTTCCTTTGGGCTGATGACTTGTCTGCGTTTGACTCTATTCTGAAGCTGCCATTCGAAATTCCGTTGTATGGTGGTCACGTTAGCTTGTTTACGCTCTTAATGGCAGTGTCGTTATACCTGACATCGAAGATTAATATGGGGCAAATGGCCGATACTAACCAGCAAATGCCTGGGATGAAGTTTATGACCCTTTATATGATGCCTGTGATGATGCTGCTCTGGTTTAACAACTATGCGGCTGGTTTGAGCTACTACTATCTGCTGTCGAACCTTATAACCTTAGGACAAACCTACATTATTCGCCAAACGGTTGATGATGAGGCTGTGCATGCTAAGCTAAAGGAAAATAGCAAGAAGCCTGTTAAAAAGTCTCGTTTCCAACAAAAGTTGGAGGAAATGGCTAAGCAGCAAAAAAGAAGGTAGAGATTATCTAATAAATCTAATAAATAGAAAAGGTCACCCTAAGGGTGGCCTTTTATCGTGTAATGCATGTTCCTGATGGTAGGATATGGTGGATAATAATGCTCTGCAGACGCTTTATTAGTTTTTGTTTTCTTGTTACATGGCGCTAATACTTCATCTTATGTTACTCAACTTATAGTTAAGTAGAAATATTGCTGTATGTTAACATTATTTTTATATGTGATCATTGCTGAAACTGTTGAAAAATAGAAGATTGACGTATTTCTTTATGCCATAATCCACGTTCGCAGTAGATTAGACGAACGTGGTTGGCTGTTGCACATGTTCGTTATTTTAAGCCTTTGCTATTCTTTTTTGGGGAATTTGTTTCATAGGCTAAGCTAAAAAAACGCATTTTGGGTTCATTTTTTTGTATAATTAAAAACAACCACTATATTGCACGATCTTTAATTAAATGGGTAAATCCTTTTTAATATGACAGCAAAATTCAGCAAGACACGCGAAACCATTTTGGATGTTTCCCGGAATGTTTTTGGGGAAATGGGCTACTATAACGCCACAATTAATGATATTGCGCTTGCATGCAATAGGGGGAGACGCACCATATACACCTACTTTAAGTCGAAGGATGAGATTTACAATGAGGTAATAAAGGTAGAGTCTGCTAAGATGGCTGCAGAGCTGCAAAGTTATTTCTCAAACATCATCGATCCACGCGAAAAGCTAAGGATGTATATCGTTAAGCGTATGGAAATCATACGTAACCTAGTTTACGCCCATACTGCTCTGAAAACTTGCTTCTTTAAGGAGAAGGCACACCTGGATCTGATTCGTCGCGAATTTGACAAGGAAGAGGTTAAAATTCTTTTGAGCATTCTTGATGAGGGAATTCGTCGAAATGTTTTTCAGGTGCTAAATATGAGCTTAACCGCCCACAATCTATTGGTTACGCTAAAAGCTTTCGAGTCTAGCTTTATGGAAATGAATCCTGACGAGGCTTTAAAGCAACGGCAACTCGATATTATTAGAATTGTTATTTTCGGCGTTTTCAACAATAGTAGCCTGAGGTAGAAGGGTTGGCGGGTGGTCATTTTTTCTTAAACTAAATATGTACATTAATGCAATTGGCCACTATTTGCCATCAGAGGTAGTTCCAAACAGCTACTTTAAAGAGGTAAATGGTTTGAGCGATGAGTGGATTTTTCAGAGAACGGGAATAAAGGAAAGGCGTAAGGCATCGGCTGAGGAGAATTCGAATTCTATGGCTATTAGCGCAATAAGCAACACTGTTGCGTCTATTTGCTATCCTATAGAAGAGGTTGATCTGGTAGTAGGTGCAACCTATACCCCCTACGATACGGTAGGTACAATTGCCCATGTTGTTCAGCGGCACTTCGACATCACAAATGCTGCGGCTCTAACCATAACTTCTGCTTGTTCGTCGCTAATTAATGCAATAGAAATTGTAGAAGGATACTTTGCAATGGGCAAGGCAACCAAAGCGCTGGTTGTTGCTTCTGAGCATAACACTTACTACAGCAACGATAGCGATGAGAAATGTGGCCACTTGTGGGGCGATGGCGCTGCAGCTGTATTCCTATCTAAAGATCGGTTATCGGAGACTGATATGCTTGTAGAGGGTGTTGTTACGCATGGTTTGGGGCATATTGGTCGAGGTCCCGAAGGGGTGTTGTTACTCCCGAAGGAGTGCGGCATTGTAATGCCTTACGGTAAGGATGTGTTTGTTAATGCCTGTACTTTCATGATTCAGGGATTAAAGGAACTGCTGGATGCTAAAGGGCTATCGTTTGGTGACCTAGATTATATAGTTCCACATCAGGCAAACATGCGTATTATTACCCAGATAGCATCAATGCTAGATTTTCCTCTCGAAAAGATATTCGCCAATATCGAATTGTTCGGTAATACTGGCTGTGGAAGTACAGCAATTGCGCTTTCGCAGAACAAAGATAAGTTTGTTAAGAACGATTTACTTGGAATAACCGTTTTTGGAGGAGGCTATTCTAGTGGGGCAATGCTGGTTCGTGTATAAAGCATTGGATATAAAAATTGGCATGATACATGGTGTACCGAAAGGCTACACCTTTTTTTGTGCTCACTCGTTAATATTGATCCTTTAAAAGCCCGCGAGTACTTGTGAAAAAGCTGATGAGTTCTTGAATGAAGGTACGAGGTTGTTTTGCCTTACTGTTGATTTCGTTCGCTTTAAAAGGTTTGTCGGTTGATTTTTATGGTACGAGTTCTACTCCATTTGTATACAGGAAGCATTAAGCAACTAGGGGCAGCATCCGTTCGTTAAATAGGCTATATTACCTATTGCACTCATGGCTAGTATGGGGTAATATACGTTTGGTTTACCTTCGGCATATTGGGTAGTAATTGCTATATTCGCTACCAAACCTTTACTTTATCTGATGTGGCGATTTCTTGGGCTGTTAGCGCTTAGTTTTACGGCTGCAATTCCCGCTCTATCGCAGGGGAAACTTAGTGTTGTTGGATATGTTTCGGATTCAACAGGGAAAAAAGCGGTAGAGTTTGCTGTGGTTGCGCTGCTTTCCAGCCGTGATTCTAGTGTTGTTGGTTCGGCGGTTACCGACGTTAATGGAGTTTTTGAGGTGCGAAATGTTGTGCCAGGTAGGTTCCTAGTTCGGGTATCCCACATGTCCTTTGAGTCGATGGCCAAGCGCATAGTAGCGCGAAGCGAAACCGGAGTTTTTAATGCTGGCAATATTCGGTTAGCTAGAAAGCAAATAGCCCTCGATGAGGTGGTGGTGGTCGGAAAGAGTACTCCCATTCGGATTGCAAAAGATACCCTGGAGTTTAATGCTGGATCGTATAGACCCCGAGAGCAGGATGTGGTGGCCGATGTGCTGCGCAAGCTTCCGGGCGTTACGGTAGCCAAGGATGGTTCGGTAACCATAAATGGTAAGCCTGTAACGCAAATTATGGTCGATGGTAAAAAGTTCTTCCTTAACGATCCATCGTTAGCAACGCAGAACCTCCCTGCCGATATTGTTGATAAAATTCAGGTCGTAAATAAGAAAAGCGATCAGGCCGAGTTTACCAAGGTTGATGATGGCCAAACTGAAAAGGTAATCAACCTAACACTAAAAAAGGAGAAGAAAAGGGGGATATTTGGTTCGTATAGGCTTGGAGCAGGATCGAATGATAGCTACGATTTGGGTGCGCGGATTGGTGGATTTAGAAACGCTACACAGGCGGTTGCTATGGGGAACTACAACAATATAAACCGACAGGGAACGGGTAGCGGTGTTGCTTTCCCGAATGCCAGCCGGCAGGGGATTCTAACCTCCGGAAATGCGGCCTTAAACCTCAACTACGAACCCAACTCTAAGCTGAATGCAAATGGGAGCTACCGTTTTGGTTATGGTAGTTCCGATAGGGAAACGAACTCCAATAGGCAGACCTTTGAGGATAAAGGAACCTTTAACAGCGATAGCTACTCCTCTGGCAACTCCTTAAGCCGTTCGCATAGCATGTACTCGCGCATCGAGTATCGGCACGATACAACGCTCTCGCTTATCATTACGCCCAACGTGCAACTTTCTACTGGCGATTCGTACGATGAGGGGAGTTCGCATCTCTTTGACGAAAACGCTGCGCTGGTAAACTCGGAGGAGCGCACCTCCTCGCGTATTTCTGAATCTGTAAACTATGGATTAGGACTTTTGGTGCAGAAGCGGCTTAAGCATCCCCGCCAAACGCTTTCGGTTAGTATGGATAGCCGTGCTAATGATAGCAGCAGCGATGTTCTTACCTTTCAGAAAAACTACTATGCTGTAAAGGATTCTACCAACATCCGTAACCAAAGCATCGATGTTGATGGCGGAGGTGGCTCGTTTTCTTCTCGACTAGCCTATACGCACCCTATTGGAAAATACCTTACGGCAGAGTTTAGCTACCGCTTTCAGTACGGGACTTCGAGGAGCACGAATGCAGCATTCGACTTTAATCCTTCTACCGGAAACTACGATGTTGAGAATAGCCTCTACTCAAAAAACTACAGGAACAGCGAGTGTAAGAATGCTGCTGGTGTTTACCTGAACTTTGCAAAAGGAGCGCTAGTAGCCAACATAGGCGCTAATGCTAACGTAGTTAACCAGGATTACCGAAACCAGATTGGGTTTGTGTGGTTGGATACGGCTCTTGTTTTTCGGAATATTTCTCCTTCGTTGGTTGTGTCGTTTAGCCATAAAGAAAGCCACGATGTACGCTTTAGCTACAATGGGAATACCCGTCAGCCGAGCGTAGAGCAGTTGCACCCTGTTCAAAATCCAAGTACGCCTAACAGCATACAGTTGGGCAACTCATCGCTAAAAGAGGAGTTCAACCACAACCTTTCGCTTAGCTATAGCTATTTTAATAAGGAAACTTTCTTTTCGTTTAACAATAGCCTTAGCGGAAGCATCACTTCCGATGCAATAGTAGGGAAAAGCTACCGTGATGACTTAGGAAAGTACTACCATCAGGCTGTTAATGTCGATGGGCGCTATCAATTAGGCAGTTTTACTACTGTTGGGAAATCAGTGCTTGCAAATAAGCTGCACCTGTCAGTATCGGTGGATGTAGACTATAGCCGCACGCCGGGCTTTGCCAATTTGGTAAAGTATTTCTCTAATCAATTTGCAGTAGAAGAAGGGCTAAAAGCTTATCTGACGCTTGATTTTCTTGAGGTTGGGGCTGATTGCAGCTACTCCTACAACTTAGTTCGCTACGAGGGGCTTTCTGGCTATTCTTCGATTCAGTACACGCGTAAGCGTTATTCATCTCTTGCCGTAGAGGGAAGCATAACGGCTCGTTTACCGGGCAATTTTGAGGTTAAGTCTACACTAGATGCTTCGCGCAAGTATGGCGATTTGTCTAGCGGTGGCGACAAATCCTACCTGTGGAATGGTGCGATAACCAAGAAGTTTCTTAAGAATAAATCGTTGTCTCTTACCGTTATGGCATTTGATATTCTGAATAAGTATAAGCCTTATAGCAGAAACGTATCTGCCAGCTATATCGAAGAGGTGAGGTACAAATCCATGTCTCAGCTGTTTATGGCCACGCTATCCTATACCCTAAATAAGTTTGGTGGCGATGTGAGAAGGAAGTAGTATGCATAATATACGTTGCTTCTTAGATTTCGATTTTGTATGAATATTCGACCTTGCTAGCATGTAAATGCTTAGCAAAAGAAAAAAGCGGAAACCCGTAGGGATTCCCGCTTTTCTATGTTAGAACAAGGCTTACATCATTTCTTCGTCCATGCTATTTTGATCTTGCTGCTTTTGTGGTTTACGCTTAAAGTCGTTAATGCGGTAGGTAAACCCTAGGAAGACGTTTGGTGTCTGCCTCCAGCTCTTAGAGTAGGAGGTATAGTTAGGTCCAAACCCATCAGTGATATACCTTCCGGTGTCAAATATATCGCTAACCCTTAGGCTAACGTCGCCTTTCCCTTTAAGTATGGAGTAACGAGCTCCCATGTCTACGGTGTAGCTCGCATGAGATTTTCCTTGAGAAGCACCGCCCATTCCACGGAATCCTCCAGCCCCAGTAGTAACAACTGGTGATCTGTAGTTGTACATGGCTTGTAGGCTAAATTGCTTGCTTAGGAACCAGTTTGATGTGGCCCTTAGCGTCCACGAGTCGGAGTCCTTTGTCTTATTGTCAAGCACGCTGCTGTTGTCGGTAAGCTTTGTGTGGAAGTAACTGTAGCTCCAGTTGGTATTCCACCACTTAAAAATGTTGATGTTTGCCGCAGCTTCGGCACCATACGATTCGCCGCTGTTGAGGTTAACAAAGGTGGTGAAAGAGCGAAGGGCATCTACCTGCTGGCGTATAGTGGCAACAATGCCGGTTGTTTTACGGTAGAAAGCGGTAAGCGATACCGAATTCTTGTTGAAGATGCGAGTGTATCCAACTTCGAACGAATTGATGTACTCAGGATCTAGGTCGGGATTTCCCTGTGATGTATTGAGCGTATCGGCACGGTTAACGAATGGGTTTAGCGACCACATTCTTGGTCTGTTGGTGCGTCGGCTATAGTTAATGCCGAACTCGTTGTTATCGTTGGGTGCATACTTTACGAATGCCGAAGGGAAGAAGTCGAAGAAGTTCTTCCTGAACGAGGTATTTTCGGTCTTCTGCTCGCCATGGGTGTCGGCATTTTCGGCACGAAGCCCTGCTTGAGCCTTAAATTTGCCGATGCTAATACCGTAGTTTGCGTATACAGCATTTACTGTTTGGCGGTAGTCGAAATCATTGGTGTATTGAGGCTGTAGAACGGGTGCCGTATTTTCGGCGTAAGCTTTTGACAGATCGTAGGTCGATTTGCTTAGGCTGTTCGATAGCATATAGCCAACCTCTACGCGTCCCATTTCGGCCAAAGGAAGAACGTAGTCTGTACGGAACATGGTTCTTACGTTGTCGTTATTGCTATTGGTAAGCTGATGGGTGTAGGGGGTTAAAGGTTTCGTAAAATTATTTTCTGGCGTCTTTGTGTTTTGCTCTATGGAGGTTTGCTCCATCTCGTTGTTTCCCCTATCGATGTTAAACTCGGCAGTAAGCTCTTCGCCTTCGCGGGCAAAGGTACGCTTGTAGGCTAAGTCGTACTCAAAGCCACCTTTGTTAGAGCCTTTGTTCTTGGTGTATCGATTGTAGTCGTACATCTTCACTCCGTTGCTATTGGTGTAGCCTGTTGCTTCATCGTTAGATCTCATGCTTCTGGGCTCAAGCGTAAACGAGGTGTTCAGCGTATTTTTATCGTTGAGGTAGTAGTCTATTCCCGCTTGAATGTTCTGCATCCTCATTTTATTGTCAGTAGTCGTGTTTCTTTGCTGGAAGGTGTTGGTTCCATTAAAGGTGCTGTTCGACCATGAGTCTTGGTAGCTCTCTCCATTGAATGAGCGAAGCGTGTAGTTGGTGAAGAAGTTAACCTTATTCTTGCGGTAGTTTAGGGTTGCCGATCCCATCCACTTGTTGTTGTAGCCGGCATTTAGGTTTACCATGCCGTTTAGTCCGCGCTGTATGTTCTTCTTTAGGATAATGTTGATGATACCCGACATACCTTCGGGATCATACTTGGCCGAAGGGTTGCTAATAATTTCAACGCGCTGAATAAGGTGTGCTGGCATTTGGTCGAGGCTTACAAGGTTCGAAGGTCTTCCATCAATAAGAATGGTAACGCTCGATCCTCGCATGGATACGTTGCCGTCGAAATCAACTGCAACAGCAGGCAGCGATTGCATAATGTCTAGTGCAGTTCCACCTGTGCCGTACATGCTTCGGTCGATGTTGTACACCTTCTTGTCGAGGTTGTTTTGCACCTCGTTTTTACGGCCAACTACCGTTACCTCTTCTATGTTTTTTGATGAAGGGTTAATGTCTATTTTCCCCACATCGGTTGTTGGTTGGTTTGCCTTCACATCCTTAACTACCGATGTCGAGTAGCCGATGAATTTAACCTTTAGCGTGTATATTCCGTAAGGTATTCTATCTATGGAAAACTTTCCTGCATTATCGGAAATGCCTCCGGTAACAAGCGTGCTATCCTTTGCCCGGTAGATGGCAATGTTGGCGTATTCGACGGGCTTACTGGTCGATTTGTCGATAACGGTTCCCGTTATCTTGGTAAGCTTAAGCGATCCTGCTGGGTTAGCTCCATGGCTTGCCCCCGACCCACCCGAACGCTGCTGGGCAGCACTGCTTAGGGCAGATCCTAAGATGAATGCTAGGATTACAATTTTAAAAGTGTTCGAACTCATTAGTCGATTTTTGATTTACGTATTGGCTTTACTCGGATTTAGACACCATTCCCATTGTAGAATTGCATGGTTTTGGCCTATTTTTGTTAAGACTTTGTTAATCGTAATGTGCTAGTAGCTATGGTAAGCAAGCGTATTGTTGTAAGTGGGCGTGTTCAAGGTGTCGGGTTTCGTTATTTTGTTGAACGAAGGGCGCAGGAACTTGGTGTTGTTGGCTTTGTTCGTAATCTTCCGAACGGAAAGGTTGAGGTGGAAGCCGAAGGCGACGATGTGGCCGTAGAAACGCTTGTTGACTACTGTAGAGTTGGACCTGCCAGAGCGCTTGTTGATAGGGTAGAGGCGCACTCGCAGCCATTGGTTGGCTACACATATTTTGGGGTACGATAGCTAGTGAACAGTGAACAGGGAATAGGGAATAGGGAATAGGGAGTAGCACGTAGTGCGTTTTGTTGTTGGCTGCTTAACTGATGCTGTTAACTAGTACGATGTACTGCCAAGGCAGCATGCGTATCCCTCTCGAGGCTCCGTGTACGGAGCCCTTCAGGTAGTCGGTTGTGGGGTAAGGTGGAGTGCTGGCGCTTGCCGTATTGGAGCTAAAGTTGAAGAGCCCTATAACGATATCCCCCTTCTTTTTGCGTTCAACCGTAAATGTTTTGCTTTGTCCGTTGAACTGGTAGCCAAAGGAGCCTCCCCATTCGGCATTCCAAAGTGCTTCGTGCTCCTTTTTTAGTGCGGTTAGCTTCTTGTATAGCTCCTCGAAGTTGCGGTTTACATTCCACTCGATGCTGTCCTTGTCGAAGAACTTAAGGCGGTGGCTAAGGGCTGCCTCCTGTCCGTTGTAGATAAGGGGCATTCCGGGGATAAGGAACGAGAATACGGCCATCTGCCTAGCCGCAATCCCCATTCGTTCGAACTCGGTTCCGTTCCAGCTATTCTCGTCGTGGTTCGAGGTAAAGATGAGCCTCATGTCGTTTGGGGAGAATAGGGTGTGCTGCTTCTTGAAGCATCGATCTAGGTCTTCAACGGTATTCTTACCCTGCACAAGGCCGTTCATTGTATGGTGGAGATCCCAGTAGTAGGTGGCGTTGAAGGCTTTTCGGTGCAGTAGGGGGTCTTCGCTTTCGGCAAGCATGAATAGGCGATGCTCCTTGTCGATCTCTTGGCGGATGTACTCCCAAAATTCGACGGGCAGCAGGCTGGCCATGTCGCAGCGGAAGCCGTCGATGTTGGCCGCGGAGATCCAGTACTTCATGCAGCTGGCCATGCCCTGCCACATGTGGCGGTTGTTGGTGTCGAGTTGGGCTACGTCCGTCCAGTCGTAGGGGACGCGAATGTTTCCTGCGCTATCCCTCTTGTACCAGTCGGGGTGTTCGGTAATCCAAACCGCATCGCGCGAGGTGTGGTTGGCTACCCAATCGATGATTACCCGGATTCCGTTTCGGTGGGCTTCATCAACAAAAGCCTTGAAATCGTCGAAGTCTCCAAACTCGGGGTTGATGGCCGTATAGTCCTTTACGGAGTAGTAGCTGCCCAGCGTTCCCTTCCGCTCGAGCTCTCCGATAGGGTGGATCGGCATTAGCCATACGATGCCAATGCCGAGGTCTTTTAGGCGAACTAGATGCTGTTGGGTGGCCCTAAAGGTTCCCTCGGGGGTGAATTGACGAACGTTGAGCTCGTAGATGGTTGCGTTCTTGGTCCAATCGGGGTGCTTCACGTTTTTTTTGCTGTATGCCTCTTTGGTGCTGCCTCAAATATAGGGAAGAAGTGGTTGGGGATTCAAGGGGGTGGGGAATAAGATGCGGGATTTCGCCTAAAAAAATGCAGGATCAGTAATTAGAAGAGGAGAGAACTTTATAAAGATGATTTTCTCTTCTTATCTGTTCTTTTTGAAGGGCAAAAAGAACGAAAAACCCTTGGCCCGAATTAACTCGCTCGGTCGCGGTGGAATGTCTCTATCTTAAAGGCTTGCTTCTAGTCCTTTCGTCGCTGTTACGAGAATTGGCGTTGTAGCAGCTCCGCTCGCTCGAACAGAATTCGCGCCGATCTGGTATGGCTTCGCCATGGTGTTCACGGAGAAACTTTATTCTGTACGAGTAAGCATGTCCTCTGTTGGTTGGTTGTTCTTCCAATGATCGTTTTCTTCAATCTGTAAAAGCGGAATCCCTAGGGGATAAGATGCGTTAGGGGTTGGTTGTCGTTTGCTATTGGGGGCGTTCACCGCTTGAGGTGGCGCTGGCCTGCACGGATGTGCGTATGCTGGATGGGGAACTGCTTGGCGAACGGTAGCTCCCCCTTTACTCGTCGCAGTAGCTCCAGAGCTGGTCGCAGTAGCTTTAGAACTCGTCGCAGTAGCTTCAGAGCTTAGCGCAGTAGCAAAAGAGCTTAGCGCAGTAGCAAAAGAGCTGGCCACAGTAGTTCCAGAGCTGGGCGCAGTAGCTCCAGAGCTTAGCCCAGTAGCAAAAGAGCTGGGCGCAGTAACGGTAGAGCTGGCCGCAGTAGCAGAAGAGCTCGGCGCAGTAGCTTCAGAACTCAGCTAAGTTGCTCTAGAGTTTAGGCTGGAAACAAAAGAGCTCAGGCTGGAAGCAAAAGTACTCGGACTGGAAGCCGTAGAGCTGGGGCTGGAAGCAAAAGTATTCAGACTGGAAGCCGTAGAGCTGGGGCTGGAAACAAAAGTACTCGGACTGGAAGCCCTAGAGCTGGGGCTGGAAGCAAAAGTACTCGGACTGGAAGCCCTAGAGCTTAAGCTGGAAGCAATAGTACTCAGGCTGGAGGCAGTAGAGCTGAGCTAAGTTGCTCTAGAGCTCAGCCTGGAAGTAAAAGAGCTGAGGCTGGTGGCCGGAGAACCCGGAGATGGAGGCAAAAATAAGAGGCTGCTCGTGCGAGCAGCCTCTATGCGCTATGGTATGCTACTTTACGAAGATTAAGAACTCCCAAGGTTTTAGGGTGACCTTGGTGTTGGGCTTGTAGGTTTTGCCGCTGAGGTACTCCTTCTTTGCTGACGAAGGTGTCGCCATTTGGACCTCTTTGCCGCTCATGTTGAACAGGGCTACTACCCGGTTCTGCTCCTTGGTGCGCTCGATGATTAGCGTATTACCCTTTGGATCGACCTTGTACGAAACGTTGCGGTTGTCGCCGCTCCAAAGGGCCTTGTTGGCCTTGCGGAGCTGGTTGAGCTTTTGGTAGAAGGTGGTGTAGGCGGCGTCGTCCTTCCAAGCGATGGAATCCTTCTTGAAGAACTCGAGGCGGCGGTTAAAGGCAACCTCCTGTCCGTTGTAGATTAGCGGCATGCCGGGCATCATGTAGCAGAGCGCAGCGAAGGTTTTGGCCGCAGGGCCCATGCGCTCGAACTCGGTGCCGTTCCAGGTGTTCTCGTCGTGGTTCGAGGTGAAGCTCATCCTGATGGCGCTTTTGGTGTAGAGCGAATCCTGCTTCTTGAAGTAGCCGGAGATGGCGCTTACATCCTGCTTGCCCTGTGCAATCTGGTTCATGATGTGGTGAAGGTTCCAGGCGTAGTCCATGTCGAAAGCCTTTAGGGTAAGTTCGGGCTTCTCGGCTTCGGCGAGCATGAATACGGGCTTCACCTTGTCGAGCTCGCGACGGGCATCATCCCAGAAATCGGTGGGCACCTCGCCGGCCACATCGCAGCGGAAGCCGTCGATGTTGGCCTCGGTGAGCCAGAACTTCATGGCGTCGACCATGGCGGCGCGCATCTCCTTGCTGGTGTAGTCGAGCTTGGCCACGTCGCTCCAGTCGAATGGGGCAAGCACGTTCCCGTCCTTGTCCTTTACGAACCACTCGGGATGCTCGATGAGCCACTTCGAGTCGCGCGAGGTGTGGTTGGCCACCCAGTCAATGATTACCTTAAAGCCGAGCTTGTGGGCCTCCTTAACGGTGGCCTTAAAGTCATCCATATTGCCGAACTCGGGGTTGATGCTCTTGTAGTCCTGAATGGAGTAGTAGCTGCCCAGCTCGCCCTTGCGGTCCTTTACGCCAATCTTGTGGATGGGCATAAACCAGAGGATATCGACGCCGAGCTGCTTGAGGCGGGGGAGGTGTGCCTGCATGGCCTTGAAGGTTCCCTCGGGGGTGTACTGGCGGGTGTTTACCTCGTAGATTACGGCATTCTTGGCCCAGTCAACATGCTTGATGGTTGCCTGAGGGCTCTGCTTGGGTTGGCCGAATGAGGTAGCGGCAACAATTAGCGCAAGAGCACTTGTGATAAATCGTTTCATATTACGTATAGTTGACCTCTGTTGGTGATTATAAAAAGAAGAGGGGTTTCCCTAAAGAAACCCCTCTTAAAATTAGTAGTGCTTTATAGCTTTACGATGGTGTAGGTTCCTGTGTAGGTATTGCCATCCTTCTTCACCGTTAGGGTGATTTTGTACTTACCTGCCTCAGAAATTGCAATGTTATTGCCGCCTTGGGTTAGCGCTCCTGGTGTACCACCAAGGTTCAACCCCCAGTCGTTGTTAAACCTAAACTTAATTTCGCCAGCGTTTAGCGTAACAATAGCCTCGTACTGTCCTTCTACATCGCCATCGTCCATAACAAAGTCAGGACCATTCCATCCGTTTGGAGTTGCGCTACCAACAATACCCCACGATTTTACGTCAACAGGGGTGTTGAAAGGAGTAACGGTCATCGTTTGTACGGCTGTAGTGGCACCGCCAGCAGGGTAGGTGGTGCGAGGAAGACCTGCTACAACGGCAACAACTCTGTAGTAAATGGTTGCTGCAACGTTTGGTGTTAGCTTTAAGCTTCCAAGAAGGAACTTGTCGAATTCTAAGTTCGAAAGGCTGTACTTGTTGCTAAGCGAAACCGTGCTAAGCACCTTAGGCCTCGACATGTCGCTGTTCTTCGAAAACTGAATTTGGTACTCAATTGCAGCCTTAAAACCGTAGTCGGCTTTGCTCCATACAAACTGCGTAAACGTTTCGTCTTTGGTTCCTTCGGTTAAGGATATGGTCAGCTTATCTGCTGGAGTTGATAGCACGGGTGCTGTTGATTTATCGGATAGATAAACCTTTGTTTCGTCCTTTTCGCATGATGCTAGTAAAAAGATGCTAGCAAGGGCATATGCTAAATATTTTAATCTTTTCATGTCTTGGTTGTAAATGGATTAGTAACCAGGGTTTTGCTTCATGTTAGGATTCGATCCAACTTCTTGGTAAGGAAGAGGAAGCAGGTTGTACTTAACATCGGTAGCTTTACCATCCTTTGCACCACCTTTCCAAGGCCATAGGTAGTCTGCCGAAGTAAACTTTCCAAAGCGGACAAGGTCGGTACGGCGAGTTGCTTCGTAGTACAATTCTCTTCCACGCTCGGCAAGGATAAAGTCTAGCGTAAGATCTGCTTTAGCGACGTTGTGGTTCTCATCTCCAAATGCTCTCTTACGGATGTCGTTTACGAATGGAACGGTTGCATCAACATCACCACCGCCTCTAACTGCTGCTTCGGCGTACATTAGGTAAACATCGGCTAAGCGCAACATAGGGAAGTCGGTATCAGGGAACGTTCCGGTAGGATCGCTACCTACGGCACCTGTCGAAGTAATATTCTTAAACTTCATGATTCCGACACCTTGAACAAAGGTTTTCCAGTCATTCATTTTGATGTCGTCGAGCATTCTAAACATAGCACGCTTGTCTGGGCAGCTTTCAAGAGATGCCTTATCGGTAATGCCGAATAGCTCAGCTAGCTTTGCAGTACCTCTATTACCATTCCATCCACCTTGAAGGCCTATAGCCGACTTCCATGCAGCATCGCCACCGTTGGTTGAAGAGTTCATGATGAAGGTAAGGTTGGCAAAGCTTTGAGTTCTGGTACCATCGCTGGCGATAGGCCAAATGATCTCGCTCTTGTTTACATCGTTATCTGCCAAGAAATTGTAGGCGTAGTTGTTTTGTAGCTTGTAGCTTGATTCGGTAATAACCTTCTTAGCGTAGGTGTAAGCATCGGTGTAGTGCTTTTCCTTTATGTAGGTTTCTGCATTTAGGTAAAGCTTGGCAAGCAAAGTCCATGCAGCAGCTTTGTCAACTCTTCCGTAAGCATTGCTGTTTGGGGCAGCAAGCTCGTTTTGCACTTCAAGAAGCTCTTTTTCTACGAAGTCAAAAACTTCTTTTTGAGTTTTTTGTATTGGAAGACCTGCCCCAATCTGGTCGGCTTCGGTTACTACAGGAATGTTTCCGAATAGGTCTAGGCCAACCCAGTAGATGTAAGCTCTTAGGAAGCGAACCTCTGCACGGTATTTTTGTACATCAGGCCAAATATTTCCAAGACCACGTCCTTTTACCTTGTCTTCGGTAGTTTGACGTAGGTACTCGTTCATAAAGGTTGCCGAGAGCATAACGCGGTAGTACATGTAGTACACAAACTGGTTTTCGGGCGAAAGCTGTCCGAAGTTTAGCTGATCGATACCAGCATCACCCCAGGCGCATTTTGCATTATCCGAAGTTAGCTCTTGGATGTTCCAGTAAACACGAAGGAATCCAGAAAAACCTTCATCACCAGAGATGTCTCCCTTGATACCATCACCGGTTAAGCTAAAAAGACCGTATATTTTTGCTAGGCCTTGAGAGTACCCCTCAGGCTTTGAGTAAACAACTTCTGCTGTTACATCATCGGGATCGATTGGCTTTACATCCAAATCCTTTGTACACGATGTGATTCCGAAGACAACGGCGATCAGCATCAGTATGCCATATTTTATTTTTTTCATGGTAATCGCTTAAATTGGGTTAGAAATTTAACGTTAAGCCAAGTACGTATGTACGTGGAGTTGGATAAACTTGGTTGTCTATTCCGTTAAACACCTCTGGGTTCAAACCGCTATAATTTGTAATAACAAAGGCATTTTGTACAGTTCCTGTTACAACGGCCGACAGCTTGGTTGAGAATATCTTGTTGAAGGTATAGCCCAACGTGATATAGTCCATCTTAAAGAAAGATGCGTTTTCAACAAAGTAGTCAGACTTTAATAGGTTTGAAGTAAGAGTCTTAAATCCAGTTTTTACAGTCGATCTTGGAATGTTTTGAAGGAATCCAAGGTTGTTAGGGAAAATCTCACTATAGGTAGACTTAGACGCAACGTTGTTGTAAACGTAGTTGCCTAGAGAAAGTCGACCTGAGAAGTTAAACATCCAGTTCTTGTAGGTAAGGGCTGAGTTTAATCCCATTGTAACAGGCGCATATGGCGACTTGTAGATGTAACGGTCTTTTCCATCAATCTTGCCATCACCGTTCAAATCTTCGTATAGCGATTCGATTGGCTTTCCGTTTTGGTCGTAAACTTGCTTGAATACGTAGAAGCTGTTAAGAGGGTTGCCAACGGCATTGAGCTGAATGTTGTTGTTTTGAGCACCAGCAATACCTCCAACTTCATTTCCAACAAAGCTAGGATCTTCAAGAAGGGTAAGCTTCTTGATCTTCGTCTTATTGTAGTTAAGAACATAGGTTAAAGACCAGTTAAGATCTTTCTTGTTTATAACTTGGCCAGTCAGGTTGAGGTCGATACCTCTACTTTCGAAGTTGCCAACGTTGGTGATAATGTTTTCGGCAAAGTTGGTACCTGCAGGAATAGCAATGTTGTTGATCAAGTCAGAAGTGTACTTGTAGTATAAGTCAACTGATCCTGTTATTCTGCTATTGAAAACGCCAAAGTCTAAGCCAACATTGTACGATTCGGTTTCCTCCCACTTTAGATTTGCATCGTAAGCAACTGGGGTAATTACGTTGTAGTAAGTTCCTCCAAGTGGGTACTGGTGGGTGTTGTTACCGTAAGTGTACCTTGCTAGTGCAGGGTAGTCGTTGTTGGTAATATCTTGCTGACCTGTAATACCCCAACCTGCACGTAGCTTCAATGAAGAAAGAACAGGTATGTTCTTGAATATTTCTTCTTGGTCTAGCTTCCATGCAATTGCAGCAGAAGGGAATGTACCCCATTGATTGTCGCCTTGGAATCTTGAAGAACCATCTCTTCTAACAGTTGCAGTAAGCAGGTATTTGTCAAAAATCGAATAGTTTACTCTACCAAAGAAGGATACTAGGTAGTTCTCTGTTTTGTTGTCAGATTTGCTGGTAATTGTACCAGGAATATTAGAGTTGTCGTTGCTTTCCGATCTCCAGAAATGTTGCCAAGAGTAACCTGCAGTTATGTCTAGGTTGCTTTTCAAGAAGTCGAAAGGCTTATTGTAGTTAAAGTAGAAGTCTAACAGCTCGTTCTTTTTTTCTTGATCGTACTTGTTGTTTATGCCTTTGTCGTAGTATGCAAAACCTGCATTTTCTGAAGC
Source organism: Acetobacteroides hydrogenigenes (assembly GCF_004340205.1). Classification (NCBI taxonomy): domain Bacteria; kingdom Pseudomonadati; phylum Bacteroidota; class Bacteroidia; order Bacteroidales; family Rikenellaceae; genus Acetobacteroides; species Acetobacteroides hydrogenigenes. Next base: position 51,045 of record NZ_SLWB01000012.1, on the reverse strand, counting down.
ATAAACCTTTCCATTACTCTTAGAGTAGTCGTATCCAAGGTTTAGTACAGCCTTTAATCCTTCTAGGTAAGGGATCTTATAGTCTAGCTGTAGATTCCCGATGCTTCTGTAAGCATATCCTTTGTCATAGCGTTGCTCTAGTTGAGAAAGAGGGTTGTAGGCAAATTTTAGCGGTTTGCCTGCATTGTCAAGCCAAGTAAAGTAGCCTCCATATGGCTGATATTTAGGATCGCTTGATTTTGGAGTTTTTGTAGGATCGTAAAGAAGCGACTCGTTAATTGCTCCAGCCTGATTAAACCTATTTTCTGAGTAGGTTCCTTTCAAGTTTAAGTTAACAGAAAGGCTCTTGTCAAAGAAGGTAGGAGAAAGGTTAACAGCCATCGTAGTTCTTTCTAGGCCAGAAGTCTTAACGATACCGTCTTGTTTGGTATAACCAAGCGAAACACGGTAAGGTAGGAACCCTTTTGTTCCAGATACGCTAATGTTGTTGTCTGAGCTAAATGCATTTCTTAAAATCGCATCTTGCCAGTCTGTATTAACTTTTGTATCGGCAGCATTGATTACAGCCATTGCTTGCGAGTTGCTCGCATAGTAGTTTTTGGCAATATCAATTAGCTCTTTAGAAGAAAGAACCTCTAGAGATTCAGTAGGAGTAGCAATGCTATTCTTGCTCTCGAAGGTTACGTTAAAGCCACTCTTACCCTTTTTCGTGGTAATGATAATAACCCCATTTGAAGCACGAGCACCATAGATGGCTGTAGAACTTGCGTCCTTAAGGACATTTATGCTTTCAATGTCGTTTGGATTGATTGATTGTAGCGCATTTCCAACACCTGAAATGGCGTTGTTGTCTACAGGAACGCCATCAATTACAATTAGAGGATCGTTGCTGGCTGACACAGACGAACCTCCTCTAATTCTGATTGTAGGAGAAGAGGTTGGGCTACCACCATTAGAGGTTACAGTAACACCAGAAAGTTTACCTGCAATCAACTCTTGAGGCGAACTTGCCATTCCTTTAGTAAAGTTCTTTGACGATACAGCCTGTACTGATCCGGTAGCATCTTTAATCTTTACAGAACCATAGCCAATTACAACAACCTCGTCAATAGTTTTTGTTGCTTCTACAAGTTTTACGTTAAGTATTGCTCCTTCTACAGTAGCCGAGAGTGGAGTATACCCAACGAAAGAGAACTCCAGCGTAGCACCTTTCGATGCATTAATAGAATACGCACCGTTGATGTCGGTGGCTGTACCAGTGGTGGTACCTTTAACGATTACGCTTACCCCTGGGAGACCTTCACCAGTTTTCGAATCAGTTACTTTCCCTGTAACTTTCAGTACTTGTGCCATGGCACCTACCGAAAATAGGGAAACTACCAGTAGAGTCATAAGGGATTTCCTTAATGCGGAAATGGGTAGTTTCATAATTCAAGTGTTAATTTACGTTCTAGAAATTGACCTTTTTGCACCGCTAATTTATTATAAGTTTAATAGCGTTAAGCAGTGTTAGTTGAGGGGATTTTTATCAAACGTTGTCGCAAACGATTGCAATGTTAAAAATATGTTGTAAAACATAAAAAACACCAAACCCAAAACCTGCTTTCTGATCATTGTAACATCTTTTTTTTTAAATTGTTTACTTTGCAAGTGGATAATTGAAATATCTAACCTAATGAAAAATAGCCGAGTAACCATTAAGGATATTGCTAAAGAGCTAGGGCTGTCTGTTTCTACGGTGTCTCGAGCACTGAAAGATCACCCTGATATCAGCGTTGAAACTAAAAAAGCCGTGGTTGAGTTGTCACAAAGGCTTAAGTATAAGCCAAATATGATGGCGCTTAGCCTGAAAAATAGTCGAAGCAATATTGTAGGGGTGATTATTCCTGAACTGGTTCATTACTTTTTTTCTTCTGTTATTTCCGGAATACAGGAGGTTGCCGATAAGCATAAAATGCGCGTAATAGTTCAGCAAAGTAACGAAAGTTTTGAGCAAGAGGGAGAGGCTTTAGATGCATTTTCTGATGGATGGATTGACGGTTTAATCGTATCTATTTCAAAAGAAACGTCAACCTACGAGCATTTTGACGAGCTTCAAGCCAAAGGTATTCCGATAGTTTTTTTCGATAGGCCTATTGAGCAGGATAACGTAGACTCTGTTGTTTTTGACGATTATAAAGGAGCATACGATGCGGTTGAATACCTTCTTAAAATTGGACGTCGAAGCATTGCCCATTTTGCAGGACCAGCATCAACGCATGTGGGGCGAGAGAGGCTTAGAGGGTATAAGAAAGCATTACAAGATAATGGTATTCCTTTTAGTGAAGATCTAGTGCTTTATGCCGATTCTTTTGAAAAGGGAGGGGCTGGCGTAGAGGCCTTAGTTGCAAAAGGAATTGAGTTTGATGCTATATTTACATGCAATGATTTTACAGCAATGGGTGTTTTAAAAGCCTTGAAAAGAGAAGGGATATTGGTTCCTGATCAGGTTGCTGTGGTAGGGTTTGGCGATGAAGATATCGCACGAATGGTGGAACCTCCATTAACGACCGTTCGGCAACCTGGAAGGGAAATGGGACGTGTCGCGATGCAGACCTTGATAGATAAAATAGATAAAGTTCCTACGAAAGAACGTGTCCATACGCTTGAGGCAAGTATTATTGTTCGAGAGACTACCTAGTTTTCTATACGACAAATAAAAAGGGGAGTGCTGTTTGAGCATTCCCCTTTTTATTTGTTAGTAGTTCTGTAATACTACTTTTTAGATGGAACTTTTTTGCTTTTTCTGTTGTTTTTTGGAGAGATTAGTATCTTGTTATTAAAAAAGAATTTTCTCGCAAACCTTTGCGGCGATAAACATTGTGGTATAAAAACATGTTATAAAACATAAAAACAAAAATATTTGGCGATTTTTTTGCCATTGCAAACGATTGAAATGTAAAAATCAGTCTTTTGCACCCTTTTAAGAAAAATGTGGGGTTGAAATTCAAAAGCTCTTTTTCCTATTTTTGGCAGTGTATTTAGTTTATTTTAACGTAAAATTTAAGCACGCACGATAATGAAATCTAAACCTAAGCTGTCGTTTTGGCAAATTTGGAACTTAAGTTTTGGATTCTTAGGGGTTCAAGCAGGCTTTGCGCTGCAAAATGCTAATGTATCTCGCATACTATCCAATTTTGGAGCCGACCTGCATCATCTCTCCTTCTTTTGGCTTGTCGCACCTATTATGGGGTTGGTAATTCAGCCTTGGGTTGGTGCCGCTAGCGATAGAACTTGGAACAGGCTTGGGAGAAGAAAGCCGTTCATCTTAGGGGGGGCTATTGCTGCAACATTAGGGATGTTCCTAATGCCAAATGCGAATTGGGTCGTTGCAATTATACCTCCTATTATATTTGGTGCCATCATGTTGGCTCTTATGGACGCTTCGTTCAACGTTACCTTTCAGCCATTCCGCTCATTGGTTGCAGATATGACGCCAGGCGAACAAACAACTTTGGGTTATTCTGTACAAACATTTCTGATAAATGTTGGGGCAATAATCGGATCGTTCCTACCTTATGTTCTTACAAATTTTATGGACATCGATAACACTGCACCTGAGGGGCAGGTGCCCGATTCTGTGATATGGTCATTCTACTTAGGTGGAGGAATATTACTATTGTCTGTGCTTTGGACTGTATTTCGAACAAAAGAATATGCTCCAAAGGAATTTGCAGAATATCAGGGAAAATCCTTGGAAGAAGAAAAAGTTGCCGAGAAATCCAGCTTTTTTAAGACTATCGTAAATATGCCTGCAGTGCTTGGTCAACTTGCTGTAGTTCAGTTTTTTTCTTGGTTTGCTCTTTTTACTATGTGGGTGTACACTACTCCAGCTGTCGCTCAACATATCTGGGGTACCCCCATCGGAGATTCTTCGTCTGCAGCATATAACGAAGCTGCAAATTGGGTAGGAGTGCTCTTTGGCCTGTACAGCGTTTTTGCAGCATTATTCTCTATCATAATGAATAAGGTTGCTGATAGTTTTGGAAGAAAGAGAACTTTTTCTTTAGCGCTTTTTGTTGGTGCGCTGGGGTTTTTATCGATCTACTTTTTTAAGGGACAGTATGCGCTCATATTTTCAATGGTAGGAGTTGGAATTGCGTGGGCTGCTATTCTTGCAATGCCTTATGCTATTCTTTCGCAGGCTTTACCAGCTGGAAAGACAGGCGTTTACATGGGAATCTTTAACATTACCGTTGTTGTTCCTCAAATCATTAGTGGGATTTTATCTGGAACGCTTCTCAAGTACGTTTTTCATGAACGTGCTATTTACATGATAATTATGGCAGGTATCTCTTGGTTGCTTGCAAGTATGATGGTCTTTGTTGTTAAGGATAGAAAAGGAGCGTAGTTTGTTTGGAGTGCAAAGTTTGTTTACAGTGAAAGTGGTTATTAACCATTAGAAATACCTTTTGCCCATTATTCACTGTAACTTACTCTTGTTTGAATTGTTAGTTAATTTATAGTAGGTGCAAAATGAGAAATGTAAAAGCCTGTATTTTCGACTTGGATGGAGTTATAGTCGATACTGCAAAGTATCACTATTTAGCGTGGAGAAGATTGGCCGAAATGCTTGGTTTTGAGTTTACCGAGAAGGATAATGAGCGATTAAAAGGCGTGAGCCGAGTACGATCGCTAGAGATTTTGCTAGAGGTTGGCAATATAGATGCAACCCCTGAACAAAAAGAGAAATGGGCGCACGATAAAAATGAGTGGTATGTTGACTATATCACAAAAATGGGCGCTGATGAAATACTTCCCGGAGTTGTTCCTTTTCTTGTTGAATTGCGACAAAAGGGCATTAAAACGGCCATTGGGTCGGCAAGTAAAAATGCTAATCTAATTCTTTCTAGGCTTGGTTTAATGAGCCACTTTGATGCCATTATTGATGGCAATAAAGTTAGCGCTGCTAAGCCAGATCCAGAGGTGTTTGTAGCCGCTGCTAATGTTTTGGGGGTAAGTCCAGAGCATAGCGTAGTGTTTGAAGATGCGGAGGCTGGTATTGAAGCAGCAAAGGCTGGCGGCATGTTTGCAGTTGGCGTTGGTAGCGATCAGATCCTAGCTAAGGCAGACGTAGTTATAGGTAGTTTGGCAGATCTTAACTACGAGAAGTTTATGTGTTTGTTGAACGTAAAGTAATCGTATCTGTACTATGAACAATTATAAAGTTGACGAATGGAAAATTATTGAAGAAACCTTCGAGCCTCAGCGGGTTAAGGGGTCTGAGAGTATTTTCAGCATCGGCAATGGGATGATGGGCCAACGTGCTAATTTCGAAGAAGATTATTCGGGCGAAATGCTGCGAGGTAGCTACATTGCTGGCGTATACTACCCCGATAAAACTAGGGTAGGCTGGTGGAAAAATGGCTATCCAGAATACTTTGCAAAGGTGCTGAACTCCGCTAATTTTATTGGTATTCGAGTTAAGGTTAATGGCGAGCCTATCGACCTTAGCCAAAATAAGGTGGTAAGTTTCTCGCGCATACTTGATATGCAGCATGGATTGCTTCAGCGCAGCTTCGTAGTAGAACTTCGCAATGGGGGCAAGATTGAAATTGTGGCAGAGAGGTTTATGAGTATGGCTCGACCTGAAATTGCTGCTATTTCCTATTCTGTTTGTGCTTTAGACTGCGATTCAATAGTAGCTGTTGAAGGCTATGTTGATGGAGATGTGGTGAACGAAGACTCGAACTACAACGAAAAATTTTGGGACGAGGTCGCAAAAAGTGCAACTAGCAGGGGTGGCTACCTTGTAATGAAGACCAAGAAGCTTGACTTCAACGTATGTTGGAACATGAGTCTTGAGTATTCTATCGATGGGGCTGAGATGCCTGCTAAGGCTATTTCGATCGAGCGGGAGAAGTACGTTTCGAATAGCGTTGAATTTAATCTGAAAAAGAACCAAACGCTAACCGTGAATAAGTATGTCGCGGTAACCTCAACCCTTAACCATCCTTTTGAAAATCTTGTTTCTAAGTCTGACGAGATTCTCTCTAAGGCTGCTCTTGATAGTTATGCCGTACTTAAAAATGAGCATATAAATAAGTGGTTGGATAAATGGCAGCATGCCGATATTGTTATTGAAGGTGATGCTGAAGCACAACAAGGTATTCGATTCAATATCTTCCAACTTTTCCAGACATATACGGGCGAGGATGAGCGTTTGAATATTGGTCCTAAAGGTTTTACCGGTGAAAAATATGGTGGATCTACCTATTGGGATACTGAAGCGTACTGCTTGCCTTTCTATATGTCGACAGCAGGAGAGCATGTGGCAAGGCAACTGCTAATATATCGCTATCGACAGCTGGATAAAGCTATCGAAAATGCGGCAAAACTTGGCTTTACAGATGGTGCTGCTCTATTTCCAATGGTAACAATGAATGGAGAAGAGTGCCATAATGAGTGGGAGATTACCTTCGAAGAAATTCACCGTAATGGTGCTATTGCTTATGCGATAAAACGTTACATTGACTATACTGGAGATAAGGGGTATCTTACGGAGTACGGTCTTGAGGTTCTTGTTGGAATTTCTCGTTTTTGGGCTCAACGAATAACATGGTCGGATGAGCGTCAAAAGTATGTAATGCTGGGGGTTACTGGGCCTAATGAGTACGAGAATAATGTCAACAACAACTGGTATACCAACTATCTTGCTGTTTGGACGCTGAAATACACAGCAGAGGCTATTAGTTATGTTAATAACACGGATGCTTCCACATGGGCTGCAATCAAGGGGAGGATATCCTTTAAAGAGGATGCTGAACTAGCCAAATGGGCGGATATTGTTGCAAAGATGCACTTTCCTTACAACGAAAAGTTAGGTGTAATAATGCAACAAGATGGGTTTATGGATAAGGAACAAATCCTTGTGAAAGATCTTGATCCAAGTCAACGTCCTTTGAACCAAAAGTGGAGCTGGGATAGAATTCTTCGTTCTGTATTCATCAAACAAGCAGATGTTCTTCAGGGTGTCTACTTTTTTGAGAATGATTTTGATCTTGAAACAATAAGGAAGAATTTTGACTTTTACGAGCAGCGAACCGTTCATGAGTCATCTCTTTCCCCTTGCGTCCATTCAATATTAGCGTGCAAAATTGGAGATATGGAGAGAGCTAAGACAATGTATCTTCGCACTGCACGTCTTGATCTTGATGACTATAACAAAGAAGTAAATGAAGGACTTCATATTACCTCAATGGCTGGAAGCTGGATGTCTGTTGTTGAAGGGTTTGGAGGACTTCGTATAAAGAATGATACGCTATACTTCAATCCTTTTATTCCGGATAATTGGAAGAGCCTTGCTTTTAAGGTTATTTTTAGAGGAAGAACCATTAAAGCAAAATTTGAAGGCGGAAAGACAATATTGACGAATGAAAGCGAGCAGCCTTTGTCTGTAATGGTTAAAGATGCAACTATTTGCATACCGGCAAATAGTACCATTGGTGTTTAATCTTTTAGCCCTTGTAATTCTCTAGCATACTTTAAAGTAGTAGGGATGATTGCTTGTTTTCATTGTTAGATTTATAAATAGTTCGCAAACTACGCCTCTTTTTTTGTAAAAGGAATGCTGCAACTTGTACAGAAAAGTTACCTTTGTTGCGGCAGGCGTGCACTCTAAGTAAGCATTGCTTATTCTGAAGGAGACGCTAATTACATACATTGAATTGCATTTAGCAATTACTATACGTTTTTTTATGTGGTTTTAGAAGGTCGGTCATAGTCGTGAAGATTATGGCCGATTATTTTTTGCTACAAGCCTGTTTAAAGGCTTAAACAGAAGGTTAATTAGATTTTTGTGAATCTGTCTTTTGGATTGATAGTTGAGTATGTATTGGAAATCAATTCTTTTGCAGTAAATCTATATTGTTGTGTTCAGCCTGTATTTTATAATATTAGGTTAACGGTAAAAATTTTTAGTTAACGAGCGTTACGGAATAAATATTATAGTACATTTGCGACGACTATTATTATTCAATTAACCTAAACATTATGGTAACACACGTGAAAGTGGCAATTCGACTTGCCACAGTAATGCTGCTGTTGGCGTTTACCAATGGCGCGTTTGCGCAAAGAACCATTACCGGAACGGTAAAAGATGCGGCTGATGGTTCTACGATACCGGGCGTTAACGTTGCGGTAAAGGGAGCAAAAGGAGTGGGTACTGTTACATCCATTGATGGTGCCTTTACCATTAAGCTTCCCAATGGGCCCCAAACCCTAGTTGTTTCTTTCATTGGCTACACAACCCAAGAGGTAGCCGTAACCAATCAAACCAAAATCGATGTACTCCTTCAACCTTCAACACAAAAGATTGACGAGGTTGTGGTAACGGCTTTGGGTATTAAGAGGCAAACTAAAGCACTTGGTTATGCAGTAACAGAATTAAAGGGGGATGATCTTAAAACAAACAACATCAACCCTGTATCTTCGTTGCAAGGTAAGGTTGCCGGTGTGGAGATTGCCAACTCGGATGGTGGAATGTTTGGTTCAACAAAGATTCAAATTCGTGGTGCTTCTACTCTGAAAGGGAACAACCAGCCTATTTATGTTGTGGATGGTGTTATTCTGGACAATGCAGCTTCCACTTCTGGAGATGCTGACTGGGATGGGAATTCTAACGACTTTGGTAACGAGTTGAAAAACCTAAATCCTGATGACTTTGAATCGGTTTCTGTTCTTAAAGGTGCTGCAGCAACAGCTCTTTACGGTTCAAGAGGTTTGAATGGTGCTGTTGTTATTACTACTAAGAGTGGTAAGGCTAGGAAAGGATTAGGAATCTCTCTTACCCAGTCTTTTGGAATAGATCATGTTTATGCAACTCCTGATCTACAAAATGAGTATGGAAATGGGAACTATTTTGGGAATGTTGGTTATGGTCAGGTAAATCCTGCAACTGGTGGATACTACAAGTATGACAATGCTAACCAGTTTTACTTAAATGGAGCAGGACAGCCAACCATAAGGCCTGCAACTAATCGCCATTTTGGCCCAAACTATAGCAAGTATGGCTCTACAATGATAGAGGACTACGATGGTTCTATGGTGAAATATGCTCCAGTAAAGAATAACTATCGTGATGCTTATGAGTTGGGGTACAATACTAACACTAACCTTGCTGTTACAGGAGGTAATGATAAGACTACGTTCTATTCGTCACTTTCATATAAGTATGCAACAGGTACATTACCCCGAAATTCTTTCGAGAGGGTGGCATTTATGACTAAAGCATCGCATAAGATTACTGACAAGGTAAAGTTGGATGCGTCAATTTCTTTTGCTAACTCTACTCCCAAAAACCCTCAACCAAACTTGGGTGATTACTTTGCTCAGGGGATTTTTGGTCGTTCTTATAATACTAAGAAGTATATGAAGGATTATAAGAGCGTATTTGGCGGTGTTGCTAGTACTAAGTATGGGGATCCCAACGGCTATAATCCTTCTTCGGGTTTATGGTTTTCTTTGTACGAAGATTCGAACATCCAAAAGGAAACCAACGTACGTCCAACTCTTGCTTTAGAAGTTGATCTTCTAAACTGGTTGAAGTTTAAAACAGAAGGTAACTTTAACTACTACTACGTTCGTGGTGAGGAAACTCAGTTAGGTCAGGGATATGAAAATGAAGGAGGCTACTACGAGATTAGTCAAAGGACAAAAGAACAAACAAACCTTAATGCGAGCTTCCTTATTAATAAGAATGTTGGCGATTGGAATTTTGGCGGTTTCCTTCGTGGCGAATACTTTAACACTTGGAGCCAGTACATGTCTGCTAACACCTCTGGTGGACTTGTAATTCCTGGTCAGTACTTCCTAGATAATAGTAAGGAGACTCCATCTACTACTGGACGCGTTGAAGCGACAAAGCGTATGATGTCGCTTGCTTTTCAGGCTAGTGCAAGCTGGAAAAACCAGATTTTTGTGGATGTAACCGGACGTAACGACTGGTCTTCTGCGCTAGTTTATACTAATGAAACTGGAAATTTCAACTACTTTTATCCTTCAGTTAATGGTTCGTGGTTGCTAAGTGAAACCTTTGATATGCCCGAATGGATCTCTTTTGGAAAGATTCGTGCATCTTGGGCTCAGGTAGGTAATGATACTGATCCTTATGTTATTAATCCAGGATATACCTTAAACAGATGGGCCCAAGCTGGAGGTAATATTTACGGGCTGTCTGTTCCTACAACGTTGTATGATCCTTCCATTAAACCAGAGCGTAAGAATGCATGGGAAGTTGGTTTGGACTGGCGCTTCTTTAATAGCCGTGTTAGCTTAGATGCAACCTACTATAAGGAAAATACCAAAGATCAGATTATGGAAATTAGCGTTCCTTCGGTTTCTGGTATCAGCTCTCAGTTTATCAATGCTGGTAATATTCAAAACTCGGGTATAGAAATAGCCCTTAATACAATTCCTTTTAAGAACAACGATTGGGAATGGACTCTCGATTTCACTTACACTAGAAATGAGAATAAGATTGTATCGCTTCACGAAAACGTTGCCGACTACATTTCTCTTTCTGGTTATGTTAACTATGGGAACTATCGTATTGGTTCTGTTGCAAAAGTTGGGGGTGAGTATGGTATTCTGATGTCTGACTATGCCCCTAAAAAGGATGCTCAAGGGCGTACTATATTTGCTTGGAGAGATGATTTTCGAGTTGCATACCCTGCTCAAAGCGGAAAAGTTGAAGAAATTGGTAAAATCACTCCTGACTTCCTAGGTTCTGTTTCAACAGGTTTACGCTGGAAGGATGTAAGCCTTCGTGTTGCACTTGATGCTCGCTACGGGGGATATGTCGCATCCTTTGGTTCTCGCTACGCAACAGCATACGGCTTATCTGAGGCTTCTTTGAAATGGCGTGATCCAGAGCATGGCGGTATGACCTTTACCAGCATATGGGATGGAAAAACCTATACTGATGGGATGATTCCTAACGGAGTGTTTGCGGAAGGACAGGTTGTTCAAATGCCCGATGGCTCTCAAAAGAATGTAGGCGGAATGACCTATGAAGAAGCATACAAGCAAGGATTTGTTGATCCAGTTCATGCTTCTGCATACCACTACTGGAGCAACTCTTGGTTTACTGGTACGATTAATGATAACTGGTATAAAAAGCTAAACTATATTGCTCTTCGTGAGATATCGGTAAGCTACAATATGCCTTCAAGCATTTACTCTAAGATTGGGGCTAAAAATTTGAGCTTAGCATTTTCGGCTCGTAACCTTGGTTACCTATATAATACCATGCCGAACAACGAAAACCCAGAATCTGTACGTGGTACAAAATCTACAGAATTCCGTGTTCGTAACTTTAGCCCATACACAGCAAACTACACGTTTACGCTTAATGTAGGCTTCTAGTACGCAAATTTTTTAAATTATGACGACGATGAAACGTAAATCATTAATAGCGGTTTTCGCATTAGCTGCCACCCTATTTACGGGGTGTAAAGATGATTTTGCTGACATAAATACGAATCCAGCAACAGTAACAAAGGGGAATGTTGTCAGCTTATTCACCCAAGGATTGCAAAGCTTCGAACCTTCTGGATACCTGTATTGGTATTACAATGCTAGCCTTACCCACCAATGGTGTCAGGCATTTACTCCTTCTGGAGGATTTACCGATAACTTCAACGTTCATGGTGCACTAGGAGATCAGGGTGAGCAAGTTATCCGTGTAATGAGGTATTTCCGTGAGGTAAACGATCTTATTTCAAAGATGGAGCCCAATGAGGCAAAGAAGTACACTGCCGTTAAGAGCATGTTCTATCCGTTGATGGTGTATATGGGAATGTTCGATTCGGACATGTTTGGGGATATGCCTTACTCTGAAGCCTGTATGGCCAAGTACACCTCTCCAATGCTGCTTACTCCTAAATATGACACCATGGAGTCGTTGTACGATCTATGGTTGAGCGAGCTAAATACTGCTCTTGAAGGGTTTAAAGCAACTGGGCAGGTAGCCTTGGATAAGCAAGACTTTGTTTACAATGGGGATGTGAAGAAGTGGGCCAAGTTTGCAAACTCTTTGAAGTTAAAGATCGCGGTACGCCTACTAAACGTTAATAAGACAAAGGCTCTACAAATAGCCGAAGAGGCAGCAAGCAATAGCGCAGGTCTTATAACCAGCATGAATGAGGATTTTATTTACAACAGAGCGATCTCTACTACAAAAGATGGTGACGATCCTTTCCATTTTGGGAACAGCGTATCTTCTGGCGTAGGCTCTAAGCCTGTTGTCGATTTGCTTGTTAAGAATAGAGACCCTCGCGTTCGCTTCTTCTACAACAAGAACGATTTCAACTCGCGCGTTGTTCAAGGCTTCTTCGATGCCGGTAAGCCACTTCCTGCTTACATTGAGAGCAACGTTGAGTTTACAACTGATGCTAACGGAAAGAAGAAGTTTGTTGCATGGAAAGGTGCGGGTGAGCCTTGGGTTCGCTATTACGGACTCCCAACCGAGTATAATGCAAAGGATCAGTCGAAGTATTTCGACTACTTTGATAGCAACCGTTGGAAGATTTCTAAAGAGATTAACGGTGAAAAGATTGAAAAAACCTACTATCCATGCGCAACTTTCCAGGAAGAGCTGGTTAGAGGCCGTATAGAATACACCTACCCCGATGTCCCAGGAGCTGCTGTTGCTCAGGATAAGGAGCAACAGCCATGGTTCGGGATGTTCTTTTCTGCAGCAGAGGTTAACCTTTACTTGGCCGAACTTAAGCTTCAAGGAGCTAAGCTTCCAGGTACTGCTGAATCGTACTACAACCAGGGTGTAGAGCTGTCTGTAAAGGCATACGATAAGCTTGCTATGCTGAACAAGATACCTTACTACACTAAGACGTACGACGAAAATGAGGTGGCGATTGCTTTGAAGGCTGGCGAAGTTGAAACCATGATGGCAAATGCAGACTATAAGCTAACAGGAACTCCCGCAGAAATGCTGGAGAAGGTATACCTACAACAGTACTTACACTTCATGTATCAGCCAGACGATCAGTTTATGACTGTACGTCGCTCGGGTGTTCCCATGAGGGGTAGCGCAATCCTGCCATGGGCAGACATTGCACCTCAAGGAAGCACCTACATCCCTCGCCGCTTCGACATTACCAGTCCAAGCCCAACCGATTTGATGTATAACATTAAAGTTGAGGCGGCCAAGCGTCAGGGCTTTAGCTTTGGCAAGCGAGAGGAGCCTAATACCCTTAACGCAGAACGCGTTTGGATCGATAAGGGTGCTCCAAACTTTGGTGAAGGTCCAAAATTGTAGTTCAGTAAAGACGTATAACTGAATAATACTAGTTCTAGGCACGGGAGTCTCGATTCCCGTGCCTTTTTTTGATCTATACCGTTACGCATTTCCCCTTCAGCGCAAAAAATCACACCGAAAAGTACTGCCGAATAATTTTTTCAATACTTTTAGTCCGGCTCTTTTACATCCTACCAGGGCAGAAGGTACGGCAGGCTCTATTTCTTTGGGCTGTGGGCCGCTGTACAGCGCGAATTTCTGAGCGGTGAATACGTTTCACCGAACGAGTTCGTAGTCTACCTGCCAAGGCAAAGAGTGGGGGTAAATCTAAGCGGGATCTTTGATACGCGGCGTAAATCGGCATCAACCTGGGGCTACCTTCCGAGACGAGGGACAGCTCTGTTCCCCAACGGGACGAGTCCTTTTTTTCTGGGATAGCTCCTCTTTTAGGTGGGACAGCTCCTTTTTTTTCGGGATAGGTGCTTTTTCGGCTGGGACAAGTCCTTCCTCAAACGGGACAGGCTCATTTTTTTAGGGACAGCTCCTCGCATTGGCGGGATAGGTGTTCCTATTAGTGGGACAGGCTCTTTGGGGTGAATTTTAGACTTTGTTCAGGGTTTACGCAGGTGTACTATCGAACCGAACCTTCCTATACTTCCTGCTCGCGTTGCCGGGGAGCCGTTTCCAATCGTAGCTTTTAAGCAAGTTTTAATCACAATAGGGAATTCGTTTGCGAAAACCAGCTGGAGCTAGCGCTTCAGCGATTAACAGCTTATTTAAAAAGATAACGATGAATACAACTGTAAACAAGCTTTTTGACGATACCGAAAGGGTATTCAACTTTCATGAGTCGGATAACGTAAAGCCAGTCATGGAAAAGTATGGCTATTCTGAGGCAAAGATCAGCGAGGGTAAAACGCTATTCGAGGCAACCCGAGCTGCATGTAACCGCTACGCCAAAGAGTATGGCGAGCAGCTTCAGGCATACGCAACCCTAGAGTCGCGCCTTGCCCCTTGCCGGGAGCGCTACAGCCTCGATCTTGAGATTGCCCGGTTTGTGTTTAAGAACCATGCTGATGCCCAGTCAACGTTGGAGCTGAACGGGAGGCGTAAACACTCATTTACCGGGAACTACGCTCAAATGGTAGACTTCTACGATCGGCTTACCGTCAACGCCAGCTGGGTGGCCGCTATGGCTAAGATGCAGGTAACACCCGAACTGCTCACCGCTCAGAAAGCTGAGCTGACGGCCATTCGCAAGTTCAAGGACGACCATAGCCGCGAGAGGGGCGAGGCTCAGCAGGCGATAGTTGACCGTGACCGTATGCTCGACCAGCTCGACGAGTGGGTGAGCGACTATGTAAAGGTTGCAGGCTTTGCTTTAGCGGCAACGCCCCAGCTGCTCGAGGGATTAAACAAGGTGATAAGGGCAAAATCCTAGCCTATGCTGCAAGGTTGTCTCTTGAGATAACCTGACTAATGCGATAGTAGCTCACGAAGCTGCGCTTCCATGCTTGGAGGTGCGGCTTTTTTTGTGCAAACCGCACCTGGACGTCACATTATAACCAAGTGGCTCTCTTTAATTAAATTCTAGCGTACTTTTTTGAGATTTTTCGCATTCTATAATGCCATCGTGTATTAAAAAATACCCTTCCGCAAACAATTTAAACTACCCTTGTGTTTATCACTAAGTTAACGGCTGCTCGGTATGATCCTGTCAATTGGTCCCAATGGGGCTGTTGATGCGATAAGAGATGAAAGCTAGAGCCTTTTCGTACATCCCGGGCTAACGTTTTTTTAATCAAATAACCTAAACACTATGGTAACAAACGTAAAAATGGCAGCTAGGCTTGCCACGTTGCTGCTGTTATTGGCTTTCGCAGGTAGCGCTTTTGCGCAACGAACCATCACCGGAACGGTAAAAGATGCCACCAATGGTACTACCATACCCGGCGTAAACGTTGCGGTGAAGGGTGCGCGAGGAGTAGGTGTCGCAACAACCATCGATGGAACCTTCTCCATTAAGCTTCCTGCCGGAACGCAAACTCTGGTATTCTCGTTTGTTGGCTACACCACCCAAGAGGTGGTTGTTACCAACCAAGCCAGCATCGAGGTGCTGCTACAGCCCTCGACCCAAAAGATAGACGAGGTGGTGGTAACAGCTTTGGGTATTAAGCGGCAAACTAAGGCGCTTGGATACTCGGTAACCGAGCTGAAGGGCGACGACTTAAAGACCAATAACATTAACCCTGTATCGTCGTTGCAAGGTAAGGTTGCCGGTGTCGAAATCGCCAACTCCGATGGAGGTATGTTCGGTTCTACTAAGATTCAAATACGAGGAGCTTCGACCCTGAAGGGGAACAATCAGCCAATTTACGTGGTTGATGGTGTTATCCTCGATAATGCAGTATCTAATTCGGGTGATGCCGACTGGAGCGGTGATGCTAACGACTTTGGGAATGAGCTGAAGAACTTAAACCCCGACGATTTTGAATCGGTATCGGTGCTAAAGGGTGCTGCAGCAACCGCACTATACGGGTCTAGAGGCTTGAATGGTGCCGTTGTAATTACTACCAAAAAGGGTAAAGCCATGAAGGGAGTAGGCATAACTGTATCCCAGACCTTTGGTTTTGATCATGTCTTTAATACTCCTGATTTGCAGAACGAGTATGGCCCAGGAAACTACTTTGGAAATGTTGCCTATGGCGAGAAAGATCCTGCAACGGGTGGCTATTATAAGTACGACAACGCCAACCAGTTTTACCTGAACGCATCTGGAAAGCCATCGTTAAGAGCGGTATTCTCTGTACGCCATTTTGGTCCAAACTATGCAAAGTATAGCACAAAAATGATTGAGGACTACAATGGAACAATGATACCTTATGCACCTGTAAAAGATAACTACAAGGATGCTTATAAAACAGGTTTTAACACCAATACAAACGTAGCCGTAACCGGCGGAAACGAAAAAACAACGTTCTACACATCGCTTTCGTACAAGCATGCAACCGGAACATTGCCCAAGAACTCGTTTGAGCGGGTTGCCATAATGGCAAAAGCTTCTCATATGATCTCGAACGCCGTAAAGCTGGAGGCTTCGGTTTCGTTTGCCAACTCAACCCCCAAGAATCCTCAGCCTAACCTTGGCGATTACTTCTCTCAAGGGCTATTTGGTCGCTCGTATGATACCAAACAGTACATGAAGGATTACAAGAGCGTTTATGGAGGTGTTGCGAACACTGCGTATGGCGATCCTAATGGGTACAATCCAGGGGCTGATTTGTGGTTCTCCATATACGAGAACTCCAACATGCAAAAGGAAAACAACGTAAGGCCTACGCTCTCGTTAGAAGCTGATCTTTTGAGCTGGTTAAAGTTTAAGGCCGAGGGTAACTTCAACTACTACTACATCCGTGGCGAGGTAAAACAGCTCGGACAAGGGTATCAAAACGAGGGCGGCTACTATGGGCTAAGCCAACGAACGAAGGAGCAAACCAACTTGAATGCGAACTTTTTAGTAAATAAGACCATTGGAGATTGGACTTTTGGAGGTTTCCTTCGAGGCGAATTATTTAATACGTGGAGCCAGTATATGGCTATAGGAACCTCGGGCGGGCTTGTTATTCCCGGACAGTATTTCATAGCGAATAGCAAGGAAACTCCATCGACTACAGGGTTGATTGAGAGTACAAAGCGAATGATGTCGGTAGCCTTTCAAGCAAGTGCTAGCTGGAAAAATCAGGTTTTTGTAGATATTACCGGTCGTAACGACTGGTCTTCGGCTTTGGTTTATACCAATGAAGAAGGTAACTACAGCTACTTCTATCCATCAATAAATGGATCGTGGTTGGTTAGCGAAACCTTTAAGTTCCCAGACTGGATTTCTTTCGGAAAGATTCGAGCTTCGTGGGCGCAGGTAGGTAACGATACCGATCCATACCTCATTAATCCAGGCTACAGCTTGAGCAAGTGGGCTAAGGGGGATGGCTATATATATGGTTTGTCGACACCGTCTACGGCCTATGATCCTTCTATAAAGCCAGAACGTAAAAACGCTTGGGAAATTGGCCTTGACTGGCGTTTTTTCAATAGCCGTTTGAACCTGGATGCTACCTACTATAAGGAGAATACGAAGGATCAGATTATGGAAATAAAGGTACCTTGGGTTTCAGGTATTAACTCGCAGTTTATCAACGCTGGTAATATTCAAAACTCTGGTATTGAAATAGCCTTAAACACGATACCGTTTAAGTATAACGATTGGGAGTGGAGCCTAGATTTAACCTATACCCGAAACGAGAACAAGATCATTTCGCTTCATCCCAACGTTGCCGAATATATTTCGCTATCGGGAACTGCTGATTATGGTAACTACCGTGTAGGCTCGGTTGCCAGGGTTGGAGGATCGTATGGTATTCTAATGTCGGACTATGCTCCAAAGAAGGATGGACAAGGGCGTACAATTTTCGCATGGAGAGACGATTTTCGAGTAGCCTATCCTGCTCAGAACGGTAAAGTGGAAGAGGTTGGTAAGATTACGCCAGACTTCCTAGGATCTTTATCAACGGGGCTTCGTTGGAAAGACCTTAGCCTACGAGTTTCTTTTGATGCTCGATACGGTGGCTATATAGCATCTTATGGCTCGCGTTATGGAACTGCATACGGATTGACTGAGGCTTCGTTAAAGTGGCGCGATCCGGAGCATGGAGGCATGACTTTTAAAAGCATCTGGGATGGGAAGACCTATACCGATGGTATGATTCCTAATGGAGTTTTTGCTCAGGGACAAAAGATAAATATGCCAGATGGCTCTAAAAAGGATGTAGGCGGAATGACCTATGAGGAGGCGTATAAGCAGGGCTTGGTTGATCCTGTTCATGCTTCGGCATACCACTACTGGAGTAATGCTTGGGCAACAGGTACGCTAAACGATAATTGGTATAAAAAGCTAAACTACATTGCTCTTCGCGAAATTTCGGTTGGGTACACGTTGCCTGCTAATATTTCTTCGAAGATTGGTGCTAAGAATTTGAGCCTTGCATTTTCTGCTCGTAATTTGGGCTACTTGTACAATACTATGCCGAATAACGAAAATCCAGAGTCTGTTCGTGGTACAAGATCAACGGAATTCCGTGTTCGTAATTTTAGCCCATATACAGCTAACTACACGTTTACTATTAATGCAAGCTTCTAGTAAGCAATTAAAAACATGAAAACGATGAAAGGTAAATTGACAATAGCAGTATTTGCATTAGCAGCAACCCTTTCTACCGGGTGTAAAGAGGATTTTGCTGACATAAACACGAATCCAGCAACTGTTACAGAAGGTAATGTGGTAAACTTGTTTACACAAGGATTGCAAAGCTTTGAGCCTTCTGGTTATCTGTTTTGGTTCTATAGCGCAAGCTTTACCCATCAGTGGAGTCAGGCATATGTGCCAACGTCTGGTTTTACTGACAACTTTAATGTTCATGGCGCTTTAGGCGATCAAGGCGAGCAGACGATTAGAGTAATGAGATACTATCGAGAGGTGGACAAGCTAATCTCCGAAATGGATACTGATGAAGCCAAAAAGTACGTTAGTGTTAAGAGCATGTTTTATCCTTTGATGGTTTACTTAGGCATGTTCGATTCTGACATGTTTGGAGATATGCCTTATACCGAAGCTTGTATGGCTAAGTATACAAAACCTATGCTCCTAACCCCAAAGTACGATACCATGGAGTCGTTGTACGATTTATGGTTGAGCGAGCTCAATACAGCCCTAGAAGGGTTTAAGGCAACAGGACAAGTTGCTTTGGGAAAGCAGGATTTTGTGTACAATGGAGACGTTAAGAAGTGGGCTAAGTTTACCAATTCCTTGAAGCTGAAAATTGCAGTTCGATTGCTGAATGTAAACAAAGCAAAAGCGCTTCAGATTGCAGAGGAGGCTGTAAGCAACAGTGCAGGTCTTTTAGATGGTTTGGGTGATGACTTTATTTACAACAGGGCAACCACTTCAACTGGTAATGGTGATGATCCTTACCATTTTGGCAATTCGGTATCTTCGGGTGCAGGAGCAAAGCCTGTTGTAGATATGCTAATAAAGAACCGAGATCCTCGTGTTCGTTTCTTCTACAATAAAAATGACTTCAACTCTCGCGTGGTTCAGGGATTTTTCAATGTTGGGAAACCCCTTCCAGCCTACATTGAAAGCAATGTCGTGTATACTACAGATGGTGCCGGAAAGAAGACGTTTGTTGCATGGAAAGCTCCTGGTGAGCCTTGGGTACGCTACTATGGTCTCCCAACCGATTATAATGCACGAGATAAGGAAATCTACTTTGACTACTTTGACTCTAACCGATGGAAAATTACTATTGGCGGCTCTGAAAAAACGTTCTATCCATGTTCCACTTTTCAGGAAGAGCTAGTTAGAGGGCGTGTTGACTATACCTACCCTGACGTGCCTGGTGCTCCTGTTGTTCAGGACAAGGAGGATATACCTTGGTATGGACTATTCCTATCAACAGCCGAAGTAAACCTGTATTTGGCAGAGCTAAAACTTTTGGGTGCAAATCTGCCTCAAACAGCGGAGTTCTACTATAATAAGGGTGTTGAAATGTCGGTTAAAGTATACGACAATATGGCTAAACTGAACAAGATTCCTTACTATTCGACTACGTATGATGAAAACGAGGTGACAATTGCGCTTAAAGCCGGTGAAATTGAAACCATGATGGCAAATGCAGACTATAAGCTTACAGGAACTACTGCAGAAATGCTGGAAAAGGTTTACATTCAGCAGTACTTGCATTTCATGTATCAACCCGATGATCAATTTGTAGCAGTGCGTCGTTCTGGTGTTCCAAAGAAAGGAAGCTTAATTTTACCATGGGCAGATATAGCCCCTCAAGGAAGTACATACATCCCTCGTCGTTTCGATATCTCGAGTCCAAATCCTACCGATTTGATGTATAACATTAAAATGGAGGCGGCAAGTCGGCAAGGCTTTAGCTTTGGGAAACGGGAAGAACCTAACATTCTTAACACAGAACGATTATGGCAAGATAAAACCGCTCCTAATTTTGGAGAAGGTCCAAAGTAAACGTATTAGAACCATAATTATGATGTAATTTTTAGGTACGGGAACTAAATTCCCGTACCTTTTTTTTAAAAAGATTTTTCTAATACTCTAGATACTATGTTGTATTGCTCCTATCTGCTATATATTATTGAAACAACCTTTGTACAAATTCACCTTGTGATACGCTAAATATCAACATTACTGCCAATTATTAATTTACTTTGTAGGATTAACAACTACTATTTATGAGAACACGCAAACTTTTAATTGTAATGGCATTGCTTGCTCCTTGGTGGGCGTTTTGTCAGCCGAAGCAGCCTGCAAAACTGGTAAATCCATTTATTGGAACAGGAGGCCATGGGCATACCTATCCTGGGGCAACGGCTCCTTTTGGGATGGTGCAGCTAAGCCCTGATACTCGTCTTACAGGTTGGGATGGATGTTCGGGGTATCATTATTCCGATTCCGTGGTTTATGGATTTTCGCATACGCATCTTAGCGGAGTAGGAGTATCAGATTACGGCGATATCCTTCTGATGGCAACCACTGGCAAACCAGTTCTTGCCAATAAAGATTATTCTTCCCCTTTTAAAAAGACAACGGAGAAGGCAGAACCCGGTTACTATACCGTCTTTCTTGAAAAGCCAAAGGTAAAGGTTGAGCTAACGGCGCTTCCTCGTGTGGGAATTCACCGTTATACTTTTCCTAAAAGTAATGAGGCCAACATCGTTCTTGACTTAGAGCATCGCGATGAAGTTCTTGAAACACAAATGGAGGTGGTAGGCAACCGTGAGGTAAGAGGATTTCGTCGATCCAAAGCTTGGGCTACCAACCAGATTGTTTACTTCGTTATCCAATTCTCTAAGCCTTTCGAAGGCGTTTCTTTCACCTCCGATGGCAAAATTCAGAAGATGCTTTCGGGAAATCCTCGTGTTTGCAATTTCAGGTTTAAAACCAAATCAGGAGAGCAAATCATCGCAAAGGTGGGGATTTCTGCTGTTAGCCTCGAAGGTGCAAAGGCTAACCTAAAGACCGAATTCTCGGGATGGAACTTCGATGCTGCTCGAAAAAAAACCTACGCTAGCTGGAATAAAGAACTCAGTAAAATAGAGGTTTCTGGAGGCACGCGCGATCAGGAAGTCATTTTCTATTCGGCGCTATACCACTGTATGGTAGTTCCAAACCTGTTTATGGATGTTGATGGACAGTACTTGGGTACCGATTTAAAGCCTCATAAGGCAAATGGATTTACGCCCTACACCATCTTTTCGTTATGGGATACCTTTCGCGCCTACCATCCCCTAATGACAATTATTGACACCCGTAGAACCAACGATTTTGTTAATACGTTCCTTTCTCATTACAAAAATGGAGGATTGCTACCTGTCTGGGAACTGGCTGGTAACGAAACCTTTTGCATGATTGGTTACCACTCGGTTCCAGTTATTGTTGATGCCTATATGAAGGGAATTCGCGGCTTTGATAGCAAACTTGCACTTCAGGCTATGAAGCATAGTGCTATGCAAAACCACTTCGGGTTGGAATTTTACCGAACTCTTGGCTGTGTACCTGGTGATAAGGAAACCGAAGGTGTTTCGAGAACGGTAGAATATGCCTACGACGATTGGTGCATTGGACAAATGGCAAAGGAGTTGGGCGATATAAATGGCTACAACGAGTATATGAAGAGAGCCCAATACTATAAAAACTTCTTCGATTCTGAGACTGGCTTTTTGCGCCCTAGGGTTAACGGTGGCTTTAAAATACCATTTAGCCCATCAGAAGTTGACTTTAACTACACTGAAGGGAACAGTTGGCAGTATAGTTTCTTTGTGCCTCAGGATATCAAGGGACTTGCTGCTCTTCACGGTGGAAAATATAACCTTGCCAAGAAGTTGGACGATCTTTTCACTACTCAGCTAGGATTAGTTGGACGTGAGGTGGTAGACATTACCGGGCTTATTGGACAGTATGCGCATGGAAATGAGCCTAGCCATCATATGGCCTATCTTTATAACTACGTAGGACAACCATGGAAGTCTCAGCAAAGGGCTCGTCAGATTATGGACGAGATGTACTCTGTTAATCCCGATGGCCTTATAGGCAATGAGGATTGTGGGCAGATGAGCGCATGGCTGGTAATGAGCGCAATGGGTTTCTATCCTGTTTGTCCGGGGACTACACACTACGCTATTGGTACGCCTTGGTTCCCCAAAGTTACCGTTCATCTCGAAAATGGTAAAAAGTTTACCGTTACGGCATTGAATGTTAGTAAGCAGAATTTTTATATCCAAAGCGCAATGCTTAATGGTAATGCTTATGCTAAAAGCTTTATCGACCATTCTGATATAATGAATGGAGGCGAACTTTCCTTTACTATGGGGGCAGTTCCTAATAAGCAGTGGGGTGTAGGCGAGGGCAATGAGCCTGTTACCTCTATTGCAGTGAAGGGGAAGACTACAATTCCTTACATTAAAGCAGCCGGAAAAACTTTCGCCGAAAGTTTAACGGTTGCCCTTCATGCTCCTGATGCTGGTTCGAAAATTTTGTATACCACCGATGGTCGCGATCCTCGCACTAATGGGAAACTGTATGAACAACCATTTACGATTACATCTACTACGGAGGTAAAGTTAGTGGCCGTTGCTGATGGGGATACAAGCTTTACGGTTGAGGGTAAGTTCTATCGTGTTGTTACCGATAAGGAGATCACCATCTCATCTAAGCCAAGCTCTATTTACTTTGCAGGTGGTCCAAAAGGTCTAATTGATGGGATTAGAGGTGAGAAAAACTACCGTTTAGGTGGATGGCATGGCTACCAAGGACAAGACTTTGAGGCTGTAGTAGATCTTGGCGCAGAAATGTCGATTAGCAGAATTGCTGCGGGATTGCTTCAAGATGCTCGTTCGTGGATTATGATGCCTCGCGAGGTTGAGTTCTATACCAGCAACGATGGTAAGAACTTTACGCTTGTTGCTAAAGCAAAAAGTAAAATTGCCGATCCAGAATTGGCGCCAACAGTTGAGGATATTTCTGCTAATGTAAATGCTAACGCCCGCTATGTAAAAGTTATTGCTCGTAACTATGGAAATCTGCCTAAATGGGTAGAAGGAGTAGGTAATCCGGCCTACATCTTTATTGATGAAATTGTGATTGAGTAAGTCTTGTTGAATTATTAGAATTGATAAATAATAAAAAGGGCTGTCTAGTTTTATAGACAGCCCTAAATGCAAAAACAAACTACTAGAATTTTACTAACGGGTACCGCCAGCCCACCATACTTTCTCGGTATAAACATACGAACCATCGCCGTATGCATTACGAACATTAGGATTGGTGGTTACATCGCTACTCCCGTATGTAAATCGTTGAGGAAATTGCAGGGTACTTGCAAGGGTGATTAAATCGTCTCCCATTGCTTTCAACCTTCTATAGTCATTGTAGGCCTCAATACCTTCATCTTCATATGAAGCAAGATACTTTTGGATCATGATTTCTTTTAGTGGATTAGCATCGAAACGGGCTTTTACATTATTGTTGTAGTAGGTTGTGGCATCGGTTGCCGTAAGCCCGACTTTTACAAATGCTGCTTGGATACCCTTGACAAGTTCAGTTTCAGCAGCAGCAACCTGTGAAGGGGTTGAGCGAACAAGCGCTTCTGCTTTTAGGAACTGAAGTTCGTGGTAGCTCATCAGATAGGTTGGAGCCGTTACTGATGTAAGGCCAGAATATCCGTAATAAGCTTGTCTCTGTTCCGGATTTCCATTGGGCGCAAAAATGACGGATGATTGACCCGTTGCAGGCTTGAAGAATTTTGCAGAACGAGGATCGTTCCGTTCTGTTAGCTTATCGCTAAGGCTTTTGCTTGCACCAAAGTAGTTTCTGTCTTGGAAGAAGCGTGAAAATGGATTTACAGAAGCGGAACCTGTATAGGTGTATTTAAGTTCTTCTGCTGCCCCTGTAAACGATGCATTTGCATATTCAATTACCTTATCGTACTTAGCACTTCGGAACGATAAACGCATCGTAAAGCGTGCTTTTAGAGCATTGGCCGCTTTGATCCATTTTGCTTTGTCACCTTTATAAATCAAATCCTGATTGCCAATGGAGGGGTAGGTTGTTGCCTTTCCTAAATTTAGGATAGCTTCGTCTAACAATCGGAACACCTCTGTATAGACGGCTTCCTGTTTGTCAATTCTAGGTTGATAAACTTTGCCAGGTTGAAGTGCTTCTGTTACTGGTATATCTCCCATTAAATCTGTCAACATTGCTAGGTTGTAGGCAAATAAGATTTGTGAAATACCGAGATTTACGAAATTTCCTTTTTCAGGTCCATTTTCTGAACATTGTTCAATTGAAGTCTTCAGTTCGTAAAGATTTCGATACTGTGCATTCCAACTGTTGTTGTAGGTGGTGGCGCTAGCTGGATCTACTAACCGTTTCTCCGCATTATACATCTGCCCCCAAATGCCAACGTTTAGTTCCATATAAACGGACGAGTAGAAGGCATAGTCGGAGCCTGTTATGCTGAATGCTGTAGACGTCATTACATCGGTAAGAATAAATCTGCTTTCAACCTTTTTGGGGTTGTTTGGATTATTGTTGATCGTATCCATAGCATCTTCGGAGCAGCCAAAGAGTATAGATAATAGCATGATCAGTGAGTATAACTTAATTGTTTTCATTCTTCTTCTCATTTTGAAAATTAAAAAACAAAGTTGAGTCCCATACCAAAGCTCATAGACTGTGGCGTTGTAAAGCGTTCGAAAGCACCTCCCATATTGGTGTTACCTTGAGTTGCTTCTGGATCAAAGTTTGGTAGATTAGTCCAAATTAGGATGTTGCGTGCAAATCCAGTCACATTGATATCGATACCCTTGATCTTTGGTAAACGGTACGAAAGGGTCAATTCTCTTAACTTTACGTATGAATTGTTGAAAATGAACGCTTCATCAATGTTTCCTAAAGTATTTGCATATAGATTGTAGTATGCTGCTTGGTCGGTGGAACCTCCGCGTTGAATGTCGTTAGGGGTACCATCGGCTTTAAATCCAGGATAAACAAACACAGAAGTACGATCTTCAGTTGACTTTGCTAGACCATAAGTATAGCTTAAAAGACCATTTGTGCCATGATACATTTGTCCACCTTTTTTCCAATCAATTGTTGATGAGATGGTTATTCTTTTGTATCTTAAAGTGGTGGATGCCCCAAGTGTAAAGTCTGGGGCAGCCGACCCTATTACATCTGGCTTACCCTGCATTGGGAAACCGTAATATGGGTTGGCAACACCGTTTATCGTAGCTCTTTCGTCTACCAAAATTCGTCCTTGAGCATCTTTCTTAAAAGAGGAACCGTATATTACAGGGAACTTTGAACCTACACCAGCTCGTACTTGAGGTGTTGTAAATCCGCCTAGGAAGATACTTTCAACACCTTCTGCTAGTTCCTTTACATAGTTGTCCATCTTTGTGAAGTTAACGTTAATAGACCATTCAAGGTCTTTTTGGCGAATAGGGTTAATGCTTACGACAACTTCATGTGCGTTGGTGTAGATTGCTCCTCCGTTCATAGTAAGAGCTGATGCTCCTGTCGAACCGGCAAGAGGAACGTCGAAAATCTGATCCTTAACATCCTGTCTTGAGAAGGTGTAGTCAATACCAAACAGGTTGTTGAAGAATCTCAAATCTGCACCAACCTCAAACGATACTGTATTTTGAGGTTTTAAGTTTGGATCGTACTGAGTAGTGTTAGGAATATATGCTGTAACTCCTGATAGCGGATATTGGATTGGATTCCCAGTCCAGAAACCACCACTGTAGGATGGAGTAACATAGTAGTTCTCGTAATAACGTCCTGCTTGTCCTACCTCTGCATATGAAGCACGTAACTTCGCAAATGATAGAATGCTGTTGCCCTTTAGGGCCTCTAGTTCTGTAAGGACAAAGCCGAGGGATACAGAGGGATAGAAGAATGTTCTATTTCCTCTAGGCATCGTCGATACAACGTCTTGTCTACCGGTAGCGTTGAGGTATATAAGGTCGCGATACGATAGAGAAAGGTTTCCGAAAAATCCCACAGTCCTACTACGCGATTGGTTTTCTGAAGTATTCTTTATTGTTGCATTGTTTATATGAGCCCATCCTCCGAAATTGAAGTTAGATCCGGATTCGCTGTAGGTCTTGTTGTTCTCCTGATTTATTTCATTACCAAGAAGTAAGTTAAACTTGATATCTTTGGTAATATTCATATCGAAGGTAACCGTGAGTAGCGAGTTGTAAGTAGTTGCTGTTATTCCATAGTTGTTTATAGATCCTAGGGTGTTCTTGCTCTTATACTCATTGATATCTTGGAAGTGAGTAGAGTATGAATCCATCCCTAACTGGTACTTGAAATTCAACTTCTTATCACTATCTCCAAAAATATTTGGGGAATATTCAACAAAACTATTTCCATAGAATCGGTTGGTCTTTTCGTCAAATTTGTTATTGTTAATAGCCCAGTAAGGGTTGTTAAAGTTGGTGGCCCTATAAAGGATTTGGTAGTATGGATCGGTAGGCGATGCGTATGGAATCCCCTTTAAGTTATAGTTTCTAGGAGCTGAAAATACTGTTGCTACTAAACCATCATTTGCACCAGGAGCCTTCATTATATATGTTTGGGCATAGTTAGTAGAGAATCCCGTCTTCCAAGAATTTGCTACCTTAATTTCTGCTGCTGCTTTTGCAGTGTAGCGATCCATGGAGGTGCTAGGTACAATGCCTTCTTGAGTCGTGTTACTTACGCCAAAAGAGTAGTTGCCCTTTTCCATGGCTTGACTGATGTTAAATGAATTGTTGAGCGTATACCCAGTTTTAAAGAAATCATCGACATTGTTGTATACTTGAGGAGTAACCCAACGGTCGGCTTCTTCATAACCCGCATCTTTTAGTTGAGGCACGTAGTATTTCCCAGGATACTTAGAGGCATTGTTACCATTGTTTGCATTAGCTACGTTACCTCCGTATGTTTTGTCATTAGGAAGGTCTGCAATTTTTGGTCCCCAGTTAGTTGAAGCGTATGGGTTAAAAGAGTAGCCACCACCAGCAGCAGGTGCACCTTGAGCCCATGTCGACTGCATTTCAGGCTTTCTCGATATGAGGTCGGCGCTGTAGTTGGTTGAGAATGTTATAACTGCTTTAGATCCTTTTACATTCTTACCGCTTTTTGTGGTAATTATAACAACGCCATTAGATGCTCGAATACCATAAAGCGCAGCAGCGGCTTGGCCTTTTAAAACATTGATACTCTCAATGTCATTAGGATCAATATCAACTGCTCGGTTGGCAACGTCTGTTCCTGTTACACTATTTCCTGTGCTGTAGTCTGCATTTGATGCGATTGGCATTCCATCAATAATGTAAAGAGGTGCGTTGTTGCCTGTAAACGAACGTGCACCACGGATAGTAATGTTTGTTGAGGCCCCTGGCATACCGCTCGAAGGTTTGATTTCAACACCGGCAAGTTTGCCTTGCAGTGCAGTTCCTACGGCGCTGCTCCCTGCCCGGGTAATGGCTTCCGCTTTGATATCCTGTACGGCATATCCTAATGCCTTGCGGTCGCGTTTCATTCCCATTGCAGTAACCACAACCTCATCAATTTTTTGGGTCTCAGGAACGAGGGTTACGCTAATTTCACCCTCTCTAATGTTGACCTCTTGGGTTTGGAAGCCAACAAATCGAAAAACTAGGGTTTTGGCGTTTGCTGGAATATTCTTTAAGGTAAACTGACCATCAATATTGGTTGTTGTACCAATACTTGAAGCTTCCTTAACGAATACGCTTACACCAGGAATTGGGCTTTTGTCCTCGGAAGAGAACACCCTACCAGTTACCTGTTTAGGTTGAGCGTACGTTGCACCAACACAAACAAGTACCATCACAAGTAACGAAAGAAATCGCCTCATAATTAGTTTTTTTGCAGTTAGAAATTCGTTGCAAGAATTGATTCGGATACCCTTTATTATCCTTTGCCATTTGAAAGTCGCTATAATGCGCTTTAATTAACCCTCTGCTGACTCTGGAATAATGAATTATTGCTATCCGATACTCTTGCTAACAGAGGTGGGGCTAACATTGTTTAGCAGAGGGAATATATTTTTTAATAACCTGTAAAGAATATAAAAGTTTGCGACGACAGGAACTCTTTTATCCTAGTCTTTTTTGAGGTGAGGAAAGAGTTGTTTGTTGTTAGGAGTGAGCGAATAAACGAAATAATAGAAGAGGAATGCAAGCCTAAATAGATAACCTTACATGTGTATATATAAATCAAAAGCGACAAAGCTATCCCCAAACTTTTTTGTAGAAATCCTTTAGCGAGTTTACCGAGTCGGCTAATATGGTAAGTTTATCACCTGGACGAATGCGGGTAAAGCCATCGGGGATAAAGATGTTGCCATCGCGATGGAGCATTGATATGGTAATGCCTTCGGGAAGCACAAGTTCTACCAGCGTTTTACCCACGCATCGGTATTCTGGAAGTACATCCAGCTCTATAATAATGGATTTTACTTTATTGGCGAGCTCGATATCTACGGTTGACTTTTTTCGGATGTGCATTGGCACGTTTAATCGTAATCTTTTTGCAATATACGGGATGGTAGTCCCTTTTATTAGCACGGAGGTTAGCGAGATGAAGAAAACAAGGTTGAAGATGAGCTTTCCCTTCTCGACTCCTGCATCTAGCGCATATATCGAAAGAATAATTGGAACGGCACCACGTAGGCCAACCCAGGATATAAAGATCTTAGAGCGCGTTGTGAACTGCGATTTTGCTAAGCAGGTAAAGACGGCAATAGGTCGTGCAACCAGAATGATAAAGGCCGATAGCAGTAGGCCAATGCCTACGAGAGGGAGCAGATCTGACGGGTTTACCAGTAGCCCAAGCGTTAGGAACATGATGATTTGCATCATCCAAGCTTGACCGTCGAAATGTTTTATGAGGCTGCGCTTGTGGACAAACTCGTGGTTGCCAAGAATAATGGCGGCAAGATAAACCGAAAGAAAGCCGTTGCCTCCCAAAAAGTCGGATAGCCCAAATACGAGTAGCGATAGGCTTAGCAGCAGCACTGCGTAAAGCCCATCGAAGTTAAGGTTGATGCGGTTGATGATCTTTATAATGGCAAACCCCATCGCTACACCAATAATGCTTCCTAGCGTAAACTGCTTAAAAAAGAACCAAATGTAGCCACCAATGTTGGTGTCGGGCTGCTTAATAAGCATAATGAAGATAATGGTAAGCAGGTAGGCCATCGGATCGTTGCTGCCGCTTTCGAACTCGAGCAAAGGTCGAATGTTGTTCTTCAATCCCATACTTTTCGAGCGCAAAATGGTAAACACGGAAGCCGCATCGGTAGACGAGATTATGGCGCCAAGCAGCAGCCCTTCCTTGATGTTGAGCTCTGTGGTATAGGCTATAAAAAGGCCGGTAAGAATGGCTGTTATAACCACTCCCAGTGTTGATAGCAGGATTCCCCGTTTGGCAATAGGACGGATATCTGTATATCGGGTGTCCAAACCTCCCGAAAATAGAATAAGCACAAGCGCAAGCGTTCCAATAAACTTTGATATTTGGGTATTGTAGAAGTTTATGCCCCCTGGGCCATCAATACCGGCAAGCATTCCTACCAGCATAAAGAGAATTACGGCGGGGATGCCATATTTGCTTGTTTTACTAAGAAAGATGCTCAGCACCAGTAGCGCAGAGCCAACTAAAAGAAGGTTGTTTAAGGTAAATTCCATCGGGTTTACATTCGCTAGTCGCCAATATAGAAAAAATGGAGCAATTTTTTTTGCGCTAGGCGCATTTTATCTGGTGGGCAAAGGGTAATGGCGCTTATTAGGCTGTCAAGATGAGGTGCCTTTTTCATTTATGAGACCTAATCAGGAATGCTCTTAGGAGCACATTGCTGTTGCTTTAATGGCTATGATTTGATACCTCCGTAGTGGTACGGAAGGTGTTTTAGGTGCCGATTAATGCTTCTGTAGTATTGTAAAAGGATGGCTACCGAGGTGAACCATCCTTTTTAGTACTAATTGTTATGTGTATCGGTCATTTTTTTAGCTTGGTAGAGACTTTTCTTACCGCTGAGGCCTGGAAGAATCCTACAGCACCGTTGGTAATATTTCCGGTGATGGCTGAGCCTGGAGGAGGAAAGAATGGTAGCGGTTCGCTTGTGGCATTCTCAGCAGCATCAATAAAGTCGTGGTACTCCTTGCTGATGGAGTAGGAGTATACGGTGATGTTGTCGCCAACACTACCCTCAACATCGCCAAATGCCATAATATCCTCAAAGTTCTTCCCGTTGGTAAGCTTATCGCTGTAGGTCGACCACTTATCTAACGTATCGATCATTTGTCCATTTCGGGCATACTTAAAAAGGATGTAGTCGCCCTTTTCGGGGTTATCGGTAAAGGTAAGCCGTATCTCGAAGTAGTCTGCGTTAAACTCGTGCGTTTTGGTGGATGCGGCATCCATTACCTGTGCAGGATTCATCTTCGACGATGCCTTGTATACTTGGCCATCTACGGTAATGGTAAGGTTGTAGGTTTTGCTTACTTGGCCGATAAACCCATCGGGAGCAAAGTACCTGCCCGGCTCTTTTTGGGTAAAAGGTACTACTTGATTATCGACATTAACTACAACAGTGGCGTTTTCGACAGCCTGAGCCTTTACCTGCTTAAGGTAGCTAACCGTACGCGTTAGCTCTATTACCTGAGGTTCGTTTTGGTCGGTAATCATTCCCTCTACCACCAGCAGGTTCTTGTTTTGGGCGTTGAGGTCGAGGTCGAACTCCTTCTTGCAGCTGGCAAAGAGGGAGGCTATGGCTATTAGTATTGTAAGCTTACGCATGGCTGTTAGAACTTAAAGTTATAGGTTATAGATGGAATAATTGGGAACATAACCATCTTGTAGGTTTTGATCTTTGACTGATCCTTTTCGTCGGTCTCGAAGTAAACCGAGTAGGCATTGCCGCGGTTGTAGACGTTGTATACGGCAAAGTTCCATTCGCTTTCCCAACGACGACCCGGTTTGCGCTTATTCTTTAGGGTAAGCGATAGGTCGAGGCGGTGGTAGTCGGGTAGGCGCGAGGCATTCTTTTCGCCGTAAATGGGAAGGTTCATATTCCCATGGCTAAAGCGCATGGTGGGGTAGGTGATGGGCGTGCCGCTGTAGTACACCCACGACGAGGTTAGCTCGGCGCGCTGGGTAAGCTTGTAGGTAAGCGTTACGTTCAGGTTGTTGGGGTGGTCGTAGTTGGCGTTGTACTTTCTCCCATTGTTGATATCCGGAAATTTACGGGTGGCCTTCGAAAGGGTATAGCTAATCCATCCGGTAAGCTTTCCGCTGTTCTTACGGGCAAACAGTTCGACTCCGTACGACTGAGCTTTGCCAAAGCGAAGCTCTTTTTCGAGCTGGTTGTTCATCAGCAGGTCGGCGTTATCCTTAAAGTCGATTTGGTGGTCCATCCACTTGTAGAATCCTTCTACCGACACCTCGTAGGTGTTGTCGTCGAAATTCCTGAAGTACCCTAGTCCAACCTGATCGGAAACCTGCGGCTCTACGTAGTCCGACGAGGGAAACCAAACATCCAGCGGAGATCCAGCAGCCGAGTTCGAGGCCAGCTGCAGGTACTGATGGGTACGGCTGTAGGCGGCTTTTATCGATGCGGTTTCGTTGAGGCGGTAGTTGGCGCTGAAGCGGGGCTCTAGCCCGTACGAGGAGTGGTAGATGTTGTTCGTTTTATGCGAAACGGTATCGGTTACCTCGAAGGTTTTCCTGTCAATGGTGTAGGTTGTACCTCCCATGTTGTGGAACGACGATAGGCGTAGCCCGTAGTTAAGGGTCAACCGTTGTCCTACCTTCTGCTCGTTGAGCAGGTAAATGGCATTCTCTATGGCTCGGCTGTCGGATGTTTCAAAGTCGCTCCTTTTGCCATCTACCTTAAACTTGCCGGGCTGAATGTAGTGCAGCGTGCTAGACAAGCCGAACTTAATGGTGTTCTTAGCACCTTGGTAGAGCGAGAAGTCGTACTTCAGCCCAACATCTTCGAGGTTGGAGCGCCATTTGAAGCTGGGTTTGGCGTTAGAGTTGCCAAGCTTGTACTGGTAGTTGGAGTAGATGAGGGTGAGGTTCGAGAAGAGCTTGCTGGTAAAGGTATGGTTCCATCGGGTGGTTACCGTAGCGTTACCCCAGCTAAACGAGAAGTCGTCGCCAAAGCCCGTTAAGTCGCGTCCAAAGTAGGCCGAAACGAATATGCGGTTGTTCGGGTTGATATCGTAGTTGGCCTTGGCGTTCACATCGTAGAAGTAGAGCCTGTTCTTGCGCATCATCGAGTCGCTGGATAGCTTTAGGAACATATCGGCATACGTTCTACGGGCCGATACGATGAACGATCCCTTATCCTTTTTTATGGGGCCCTCTACCGTAAGGCGGCTGGAGATAAGGCCAATGCCTCCGTTGGCATGGTACTCCTTTCGGTTGCCATCCTTCATGCGGATATCCAGCAGCGACGATAGCCTACCTCCGTTGGTAGCCGGAATATCACCCTTGTAGAGCGTTGCATCCTTAATGGCATCGGAGTTGAACACCGAGAAGAAGCCCATTAGGTGCGAGGCGTTGTATACGGGGGCTTCGTCGAGCAGAATGAGGTTCTGGTCGGATGATCCTCCGCGAACGGAGAAACCGCTCGACCCCTCGCTGGCGGTTTGCACGCCCGGCATCAGCTGTATGGATTTCATGATGTCCGATTCGCCCATCAGCACGGGAAGCGTGTTGAGCTTGCGGGGATCGAGCTTGGCCATGCCCATCTGGGTGCGGCTAATGTTTTCGTCCTTGCGGGTGCTGGTTATCACCACCTGCTCCATTTGGACGTTCTCGTTCTCCAGCTCTTCGCTGAGGATGGTATTGGCGGTAAGCTTTACCTGCTTTTCCACCTTGTTGTAGCCCACAAAGGTGATGGCTACCGTGTACTCGCCTTTGGGGAGCGTGATGGAGTAGAATCCGTAGGGGTTGGTAACAACGCCCTGCTTGGTTTCCTTGATAAAAACGGTTGCTCCGATGAGCGTTTCGCCGCTCTTCTTGTCCTTCAGATAGCCGCTCAGCGTGTAGCGGCCTTGAGCGCTTAGCTGCAGGGTGGTTGCAATTAGCAGCAGTAAAAAGATGTTCCTAATGTAAAACATGGGTTTGGTTTAAATAAGTAATGCGTTGCAAAGTTGGCTGTTCTAAAGCCCTATCCCAACAAAATATCGACGAATGGCAGAAATATGGCGATAAGCCGACTGCCTGTTGCTTCTTGTTGTCATATTTGGGCTTTCTGTGAGCATAGAGGGGGGGCTGTGCGCTTTGTACTCGGGTGCGTGGTTGAAAAGATGTTAATAGAGAGAAAAAGTTTCGCAGCATTGATGTAGGAAGAGTAGAGCCCTTAAAGAAACCATAGGCTGTTGCACCCCTGCAATTGCGTCACCAGAGTTCGGCGAGTCACTTACACCCCTGTAATTGCGTCACCGAAGTTCGGCGAGTCACTTACACCCCTGTAATTGCGTCACCGGAGTTCGGCGAGTCACTTACACCCCTGTAATTGCGTCACCGAAGTTCGGCGAGTCCCTTACACCCCTGTAATTGGTCCGCCAGAGTTCGGCGAGTCACTTACACCCCTGTAATTGCGTCACCGGAGTTCGGCGAGTCCCTTACACCCCTGTAATTGGTCCGCCAGAGTTCGGTGAGTCCCTTACACCCCTGTAGTTGGTTCTCCCATTTTCAGGAAAATACAATTCCTCTACGGTATCGGTTTTCGAAAATTTTATGGATTGAGGTTCTCTGGTGTTGCTCAAATCGTTGTTTTTCACCTCGTACTTCTTACATTATAATTCCTATCTTTCGGCACAAAAGAATTCAACGTTTCAAATGGCTAACTTTAAGCAGGATTTACGTGGTGTAAAGGCTTTTGCCTTTGATATTGACGGTGTTTTTACCGATGGTTCGGTGTTCATCCATCCCAGCGGGGAGATGCTCCGGACGCAAAATGTTAAAGACGGCTATGCCGTTCAGCTTGCCGTAAAGCTGGGATTTCCGGTGGCCGTTATCTCGGGTGGACGAGGCGATTCTATGCGCCCTCGGTTCAACAGCCTAGGGGTAACCGACATTTACCTTGGCTCGCACGATAAGGTTGACGATTTTATGGATTTCTGCTTTAAGTACGATTTGAAGCCCGAAGAGGTGCTCTTCATGGGCGACGATATTCCGGACATGGCGGTAATGCAAAAGGCCGGAATGCCTACCTGTCCTGCCGATGCGGCTCCCGAGGTAAAGGCAATTGCCCGTTACATCTCCGACCGTAAGGGTGGGGAGGGATGTGTTCGCGATGTCATCGAGCAGGTCCTTCGTTTAAACGATAAGTGGCTAACCAATACTACTCGCAATGTACAATCTCTTTAAGCTCGTACGGCTGAACAACCTGGTGATGATTGCCATCACCCAGTACCTCGTTCGCTTTTGCATAATTGCCCCGATACTTACCATTAAAGGGCTGTCGCTACAGATGTCGGAGTTTTGGTTCGCTATGCTGGTGCTGGCCACCGTTCTGCTGGCTGCTGGCGGTTACGCTATAAACGACTACTTCGATACCAAGACTGATTCCATTAATCGTCCTAATCGGGTGCTGGTGGGCAAGGCCTTTACTCGGCAGTTTGCCATAAAGCTGCATTTTGTGCTAAGCACCATAGGCTCGCTATTGGGTATTGCTGCTTCTTTTTACGTGGGGGTATGGCAGTATGCGCTCATATTTCCGCTGGTAGGGGGGCTGCTTTGGCTTTACTCTACCACCTACAAGGCGCAGCTGCTGGTTGGTAATCTCATCATTTCGTTGATGGCCGCAATGGTTCCGCTTATTGTGCTCATGTTCGAGGTGGCACGAATTACCAAAACCATTCTTCCCGTACTGCAGCAAAATCAGATAACCCTTAATGCAATAGCCTACTGGGTTGTTGGGTTTTCCTTCTTTGCGTTTATCACAACCTTTATTCGCGAGGTGGTTAAGGATATGGAAGATTTCGATGGCGATGCGGAGACCGGCCGAAATACCATTCCCGTAGCTTTTGGAATGACGGCTGCTAAGGTCGTTGCATGCATTGCTGCTGCTGTTGAGGTTGCCGCTATTTACGGAATTTACTTCGGATACCTTTCCGTGCTTCCTACGGGGGAGGTAGACTGGCTCTCGCTCTCGTACATTACCCTTACAATTGCCATCCCTTTTGCTATTCTTCTTTTTAGGATTGTAAAGGCAAAGGCTCCTTCCCACTATAGGCTCACAAGCTTGCTGATAAAGCTTATAATGCTTGCCGGAGTTTTTTATACGGTGATATTTTACGTTGTGCTAAGCAACGTTTACCAGCTTAGCTAATTTGAGGATCGAAAGTATTAAACAGATGAATTGGATAATTCTTATAGTTGCCGGGCTATTCGAGGTGGGCTTTGCCACCTGCTTGGGCAAGGCAAACGAAACGGTAGGGCTAACCTCTAAGCTTTGGTTTGGCGGATTTTTGCTTTGCCTATCGGTGAGCATGCTACTCTTGTTGCAGGCAACAAAGACGCTGCCCATTGGAACTGCCTATGGCGTTTGGACTGGTGTTGGTGCTGTTGGCTCCGTACTCGTTGGCATCTTCTACTTTAACGAGCCGGCAACCTTTTGGAGGGTGTTTTTCCTTACAACGCTTATAATATCGATTATTGGATTAAAAGTGGTGTCAAACTAGTAGCCGAAAAATGTTTTTCATACTCCTTTGAAGGTTCTCGTCAAGCATGAGAACCTTTTTTGTTTTTAGATACTAGTTTTTTGTTGATATGCTTAAGCTTTGCAACCCCTTTAGCCTTATTGCTCCATAAGAAGCATCTTAGACAAGATGATATAAGAAACCCGCCGAGTATTATCTACTGGGCGGGCTTTTCTTAGCCTAAGGCTAAGGGAATAGAAATTATATGGGATTTTGGTTGGTTCGTATGATTTGAATGGTGCTCGTATATGCTCCAAATATGCCAACACCATTGCTAACGTTGGTGTGGATTTGGACAGGCTGCGTGAATGGCGAGTCTACATTCTCATCGTAAAGGAAGAGCGTACGCTTATACTCCCAGAAATCCTTGCTGCAGCGCTTAACGATGCATTCTGTTCTGTCATTATACTCATTGATAGTTTCAAAATAGAATTGAATCTTCCTCTTCTCGCCGTTAAAGGAGATATCCTTAAACAGTAGCTGACGGTTCGATTCGTCTTCCGATACATTCTCACAAAATATATCCTTCGTGTATAGGTTGTGGTATTCATACCATGGGTATAATCTCGATTTATCTTCAACTACATCTCTCACTTCTATAATGTAGTAATCTTCGGTTTCGGAGGGGTCGTCAATGGTAACGGAGATGTAGTAGATTTTTTTGTATGACGATTCGGTTCTATGCACTGTGGTATTCTCTAATGATGGCAGCGATGGAATCGTACAGGATGCTGTAGCTGTGGTTAATCCCGTTGCTTTAGCTTCAATGGTGTACTTTTTACCTATTGTAGGCTTTAAGGGTGATGTGTATATCCCATTTCCTTCCGGTTTAAGGCGAATCTCTCCATCCTCCGATTTTATGGTTACCTCTGCGTTGTCGATCTCTTTTGGGGTAGATGCTTTGTCGAATAGAGGGATGGTTTGTCCTACGTATACCTTCCAGGTGCTATCGGGGTTTGCTCCGCAGTTAATTACTAGTTTGGTCTTGCTTTGAGGAAGGGGTAGGTTTATATCCTTCTCGCAAGCGGTTAGCATTACTGCTAGAATGGCTACTAGAACGTATGGTATTTTGCTTGTTTTGTACATGGTTTTAAAATTTATAGCTGTAGCTGATTGATGGGATTACGGTAAAGAGGCTGAACGACTTCAATGTTCCCTTTTCGGTGTTGGGGTATACAAAGAACGTGTTCTTCCGGTTGTAGACGTTGTAAACGCCTACCGACCAGGTGCGCTCTCCCCATTTTTTCTTCTTTCGGAAGTTAACCCCTATATCGAAGCGATGGTAGGCTGGTAGCCTGATGTTATTCCTGTCGCTGTTGTTCGAAACCTCGGTGCTGCTTATTACATTGGGTATATCAGATGTATAGGGCTTGTAGGTTTCGGTGCCAAGGGTAAAGGCTCTTCCGGTGTTATACACCCAGGTTGCCCCAAAATCAATACGGTTAGATGGTTTGTAGTTAAGAACAACGCTAATGTCGTGTCGCTTATCGTAACTAAAGGGAAAGGTGCGTCCCGCGTTAAGATCGTCGAACTTACGATCTGCCCAGCTAAGCGTGTAGGATATCCATCCGGTTAGCTTTCCACTCCTCTTTTCGCCCATAAGCTCTACGCCGTATCCGGTTCCTTTTCCTGCCGTAACTTTATCCTCCCAGCTTGTGTCGTTTTCGTCGAAGTAAGCCCCATCCTTATACTCGATAATCCTGTCCATCTTTTTGTAGTACGTTTCGAGTGTAAGGTTGTACTTGTTGAGGGTTTTGGTGATGCCAAGCGCTACCTGTTTGGAGCGTTGTGGTTTTACCTTACTGGTGGTAGGAACCCATAAGTCGGAAGGTAGTGCCATCGATCCCGATGTCAAGAAGTGGAGGTATTGGGTCATCTCCACGTACGAAAGCTTGACGGAAGATGATTCCGTTGTTTTAATGTTGAAGGATAGCCGAGGTTCTACCGCATGGTAGCTGGCTCCATCAACCAAGAAGAGCGACCCTCTTACACCTGCATTTAAGCTGAGGGTTTGGTTGATGTCGTAGGTGTCTTCGGCGTAGATGGCGAGCTCTTTTGCGTATGTTTTTTTTCGTTCTTTTTGTTTGATGTTTGACGAAGGATCATCCTCGTTTATAACGCTACTTTCGCTGGCCGAAGGGGTGAAGGTATGGTAGGTTGCCGAGGCTCCCAACTTGATGGCGTGAGCCGTAGAGGGTAAGTAGTCGAAATCAACTTTTGCTCCTAGGTCATCAATCCCGGAAAAAAAGCTGCTGGAGCTTCGGTTGTATTTTGGATCAGAACTACTATTTGTTGTTGAGCTTTTAAAGTCGGTATTTACGTTGAAGCTATACCTTGTATAGGTTGCCGTTGTGTTGGCAAAAAGCTGGGGCGAAAAAATGTGGTTCCATCGTACAGCACCAATGGTGTTCCCCCAGCTGAGGTCTAGGCTGGTTTTGTCATTGGTTGTTGAAGTACCTTCGGTATAGGTATCCTTTGTCTCTGCTTTGGTGATGTCTTTGCCTCCATAATAGCTCAGGTAAAGCCTATCAGTATCCGAAAATTTGTGGTTAACCTTTGCGTTGATATCGTAAAAGTAGATGTTTGCCACATCATTGTTGCTGTTGTCGTCATCTTTTACTTTATTAAGTAGCTCTGCGCCCTTAATCAGCAGATCGGCATAGGTACGGCGAGCCGATACGATGAACGAGGTTTTGTCTTTTACGATAGGCCCGCTTACGCTAAGTTTCGAAGATATGAGGCCAATGGCAAATTCCCCTTCGTACTTCTGCATGTTACCTTCCTTCATTCGTACGTCTATCACCGACGAAAGGCGTTCGCCATATCGTGCCGGAAAGCCACCCTTGTAGATCTGGGTGCTGTTGATGGCATCGGCGTTAAATACGGAGAAGAAGCCGAGCATGTGCGAGGCGTTGTAAACCGGAACCCCATCCAAAAGTATTAAGTTTTGATCGGGAGTCCCTCCACGAACGTATATTCCCGACGTTCCTTCGCTACCCGATTTAACTCCAGGTAGCAGCTGTATGGTTTTAAGGACATCGGCTTCGCCAAACAGTACAGGAGTAACCTTCACCTGACTCATCGAAAGCGTGTTGAGGCTCATTTGCGGTCTCAAGTGTAGCTCGTTCTCCTTCTTTTGGGTAATAACTACTTCTTGTATGCGTTGACCTTCGCTGAGCGATACGTTTATCTGGCGATTTTCTGAAAGATCTACCTTTTGGACAGTTGGTTGATAGCCGACAAAGGTGAAGATTAGGTTGTAGCTTCCTTCTTCGAGGGTTAAGCTGTAGAAGCCAAACTCATTCGAGATGGCTCCTGCAGCTTTCCCTTCGACGGCAACGCTGGCGGCAATTAGCTTTTCGCCGCTGCCCTCTTGGGATACATATCCGCTAATGGTATATTTTTTTTTCCTATTCGATTGGGAATCGTTATTTGAATTGGTTTTCTCCTTAATAATGTACGATCTGGACTCTACCTTTTGAACCGTAAGGCTGGTTTTGCGGGTGAGCATTTTAAGGGCATCTTCAACGCTTTTGTCGGTAATGGTTAAGTTCTCCTGTTCCTTTTCGGTAAGGGTAGGGTTGTATGCAATATGGATGTAGTGCTTCTTTGCTAGCGTGGTTAGAGCCTGTGTTAGCGTTATCTTGTAGAAGCGCTCGTTAACCATTTCTTGTGCCTGAACCTCGATGCCCAGCACGGCAAGCAGAAAGAGAAGTAGAATTCGAGTTACTTTAATTTTTGTGGGTCTGATGTGCATGAACTATTCCTTTTCTGTTAGTATAATCTCGTTTCTTGATGTTTTGTAGCCAATGCCAAGGGGACTTAGGGTCATCTTTAGGGCAACGTTTACATCTTTGGTGTTGAAGTAGCCTGTGTAGGATAGATTCTTAAAGCTGTCTTTTCTTGCGAACTTGATGTTAAACTGGCGCTCGAGCTCGTTAAGAACATCTTCAAACCTTGCTTTTTCGAAGTAGAATTCACCAGAGGTCCATCTGGGCTCAGTAATTTGGGAGTAAAGCAGTTCTCTGTGAACTTTTTTGCTTTGCATGTCGGCGCTAAAGCATTCTCCAACTTCAAGTATTTCATGCTTATTTAGGAGGCTTGTCCCAACTTGAATTTTTCCCTGGTAGCACTCCACCCTATACTTGGTGTTGCGGCTGTAAACGTTGAATTGGGTTCCGAGAACCTTAACCTCGCCTATCGAGGTCTTTACCCCAAAACCTTTTTGGTGATTGCCGTAGAAATACCCTTCTCCATCGAGGGTTACCGATGGCGTAAGCTTCCACAGGAATGAGTTGTAGGCTAAGGATGATCCAGAGTTGAGCTTTGCCTTCGAACCATCGGGGAGCACTATCGCTTGTTGTGCTCCGTTTGGTGTAACAATAAGCTTGCGCCCATTAAGGATTAGAGCCGAAACCGAGATAATGCCTACAAGGGCTGCAGCGGCAGCCCACTTGGTTACTTTAAGAAGGTATCCTCTACGATTTGCTGATGTGCTTCTAGCTATAGTTTCAGCAATACGATTCCGCAGTAGAAATTTATTTACCCTTTCAGCATCGTCACCTTTTAAAGGGAACGATTTGAGCTCTGTTCTTAGCTTATCGGCAAGCTGCCTGTTTTCGAGGTTTTGCTTGTACCAGCTGTTCCATGGGCTTTCGGGGCTCGAAGTGAAAAGCCATTGGATAAAGCCCTCCTGTTCGAGCAGCTCGTTTATCTTTTTCTGATCCATTTTCATGCTCTTTATACCCCAAAGAGCGAGAAGGAATGGTTTTGTACTTGCCTATAACGGCAAAATAGTGTTAAATGAATTTGGAGAGGGTGGTTATGAGCAGAAGCGACGGTAGCTGAGTCTCGCTGCGCATGCGCTTTAACCCCTGCGAGAGCAGGTTGCGAACCGATTGGTTGTTGATCCCAAGAATTTGGGATATCTCGTCGTTGGACAATCCGTTGTAGAAGCTTAGGAAGATAACCTCGCGCTGCCGATCGCTAAGGCTATCGATCACTTGTTGTACTTGTTCTAGCTGCTCTTGCTTTAGCTCCGATCGGATAATTGCCTGTTCAATATCGATATCAAGGATGAACTCGGATTGCGAAATATCTTTCTGAGGTACATTTTGGCGCTTGATGTTTAGGAGTATCTCGCGCCTAAGCGATGTTAGCAGGTATGCTTTTAAGGAGTTTGGACTGTTTAGGCTATCCCGCCGCTCGTATAGACGAACAAACAGATCGTGGATGCAGTCTTCAATAAGCGTAGTGTCGCGGGTAAACCGGCTGCCATACCGTAGCAGCTCATCAATATGGTTATTGTATAGCGTTTCGAATGCAGCTGCATCTCCTTTTTTAAATCTTTCCCATAAGAAACTTACCTGCATACTCAATCGCTGTTAATGCTAAACTTACAAGGTGCAAAGGTATTTTAATTTTGAATACAAGGAGAATTTGCTTGTATGGGATGGTTATGAATGTGTTTTTTGTCTTTGACAAAGTAGGCTTTATTGGAGATTACCTATCACTGTTACGATGATGAGAGTCGTTTAATGTTAAATTAAAATTTTTATAAAGAATAGAATGGCTTATTTATGCTGTTGATAATTTGCGGTTTATGTTAAGTTGTGTTTGTAAAAGCTTTTCATTTAGTGTATTGCTTAGGCGCGAAAGATGGCATTTGTTTTTTTAAATCATCTTTATTGCACATATTTGCCTAGCGTTTCTTACGCATATTTTAAATCGTATTTGCTGTTAGAATGAAGTTGATCAAAAAGTTTGTTAGCGGTAGCCTAAAGCGTAGGATGCTGCTGAGCATAATTGGAAGTATTAGCATTATATTTATTTTCACGGCTCTAGTTACTGTTCTTAGAGTACGAACATCTCTAATACAAGAGAAAGAACTGACTATTCAAGCGTTATCAAAAGGGAGTACTTTACTGTTATCCTCTCAGATTAATCAAAGCATGAAGCAGGTACAAACCTTGGATTTAGCGTTTGAGAATATCTATAATGTACCTCGACAGGAGCGTAGACCCGTTGTTGTGAAGGAGCTAAGAGAAGCGCTAGCTTCAAGTTCTGAGGATATCCTTTCTTTTTGGACAGATTGGGAGCCAATGGCGATTGATAGTCTTGATGCCCAGTTGTTAGGAGCCCTAAGCTCTTCGTCTAGCGGTCGGTTTTGTGCAACAATCTATCGAAATGGTGGCGCTGTCGATCTGAAAAACAACAGCACGTCAGCCGACAGCGAATCGCTTAACAGCGAATACTACTTAGGCCCTAAAAACTCCAAGAACATTTACATCACAAAGCCTTACCTAGACGATTATGATGGCAATACGCAAATTCTGATGATTAGCGTTTCATCTCCCATAGTTGTTGGAAATGCAGTTAAGGGGGTTATTGGTGCCGATATCAATATTTCGCATATTAATAAGGAGATAAAGGAGTCGCTAAAAGAGCAGGAAGGACGATTCTTTGTTGTAGATGCAACGCAGAACCTAGTTCTATACGATAAGGAGGATAAAGTTGGTAAGGCTGCAGCTGAAGTTCTTGCCAATCAGCATAGCCGGAATGAGAAGTTGATGGAGGCGTTGACAAGTAAAGACTCCGGATTTTACACCTACTACGACGAGGATGGAAAGAACTACATTGCCTATGTTAGCGAATCTGAGATATTCAACAAGGGAGAGCATTCCATTCTGCTAATCCCATACTCGTTTATTAGAAGCGCTATTATTGAGACTGTTCTAGCAGGAATTATTCTCATTGTTATTGCAATATTGATAATCTACCTAGTTACGGTTCGAATTGTTAAAGGTATAGTCGATCCTGTGGAGAAGGTTACCTCTGTGCTGAAGGATCTTGGTGATGGCAACTACGATAGGGCCTCTACCATCGAGATTAAGACCGACGACGAAATTGAAACCATGGCTAACTCGCTTAATAGCCTTTACCATTCTATTGGCGAGATGTCGGATTTTGCCAATGCCATTGGTAGTGGGGACTTGGCCGCAAGGCTCGACTCGAAAGGCGAGGGCGATCGCTTGGGCAACTCGCTGATTAAGATGCGCGACAGCCTCGAAAAAGCTGCAAAAGAGGAAAAAGTAAGGAAGGAAGAAGATGCCAAGCAGGCTTGGGTAGAGCGAAGCGTTGCTAAGTTTGGTCAGGAATTGCGTAACGATACGGGCGATACAAAGACATTATACAACAATATTGTTAGGCTGTTGGTTAACGATCTTGGGGCCAACCAAGGTGCGCTATACCTGCTTAACGACAACGAGGAGGATGATAAGTTCTTCGAGATGGTGGCTTGTATTGCCTGGGACCGTATAAAAATGGCACAGGGGCGCTTCCTTTTAGAAGAAGGATTGCTTGGTGCCTGTTACTTCGAAAAGGCTCCTATTGAGCTTACCGAGATTCCTGACGA
The DNA here is from genome assembly GCF_004340205.1 of Acetobacteroides hydrogenigenes. Taxonomy (NCBI): domain Bacteria; kingdom Pseudomonadati; phylum Bacteroidota; class Bacteroidia; order Bacteroidales; family Rikenellaceae; genus Acetobacteroides; species Acetobacteroides hydrogenigenes. Next base: position 7,462 of record NZ_SLWB01000012.1, on the reverse strand, counting down.
TTACATAAGCATTACCTCTGGTTTGGGAACTTCGAAGCCAAAAGTGCTAATGCTGGTTCCGCTTATCCACAACGAAATGGTGATTGGAATCATTGAGGTTGCCTCGTTCTTTAAAATTGACGATCATAAAAAGGTTTACCTGGAGCGTATTGCCGAAACCTTTGCCGCATCGCTTGTATCCATAAAGGTTAATGCACGTACCAACGAGCTGCTGCAGGTATCGCAGATGCAGGCCGAGGAGATGGCCGCACAGGAAGAGGAGATGCGTCAGAACATCGAAGAGCTGCACGCCACCCAGGAGGAGATGAAGCGTAAGTCGCAAAAGAGCGATCTGCTTCAAAAGGCGATCGATCAGGCGTTCGTTTCCATAACCATTAGCCGAGACCTTACCATTCTTGACTGCAACGAGGTTGCTAGCGGAATATTTGGTAATGTGCCATCGGCTGTTATTGGGCAGCATCTCGATCAGCTTATGAATGAGACGGAGGTGCAGCAGCTGCTGAATAACCTAGGCTCTTTGGATGGCGATAGGCTTGTTTCTGCTGATATTTCGTTCAGTAAGCTTACGGGAAATACGAAAAAAGTTAAGGCAACTTTTGTTGCCGATGGCGACACGAATGGCTCTACCACCATTATTGGTTACGAGCTGAACTAAAGATACTTCTTCAAACAGGTATATGTAAAGACCCGGGGGCAGCAATGCTTTCGGGTTTCTTTTTTGGGGTTGTTTGGGATGGGAGGCACTAGATTTCTTGTAACTTTTTACCAAGAACAGCGTCTAGAAGACATCATAAACAATAAGCACGATTTTTTTATCTAAAACTCAAACATGAAAAAGCTGTTTTTGCTAGCATTACTGGCGTTGCTACTTGTAAATTCTGGAATAGCAAAGGGAACAAAGACAAAAGTGGTTACTCTTGCTACCATACATGGGCTCCATCTTCAAAGCAAGTATACTTACCAAGATGTAATTCGTGCCATTGACTCCTACAAGCCCGATTTGATCTGCTTAGAAATTCGTCCCGAGGAGTTTCGTACCAAAACTTACCTTCAGGAGATGATGTATGCTACGGCTTATGGCGATTTAAATAAAATAGCTGTGGCTCCGATAGACTGGTATACAGGCGATGCAAAAAGAAACGATAGGACTATTCGCGACTCGCTGATGAAGCTGGATAACTATAAGGCTATGCAGAGGCAGCTCGATTCGTTGGAGAATGCCAGCGAAATTATGAAGGCTTTTACGGCAAAATATGGACAAAACATATTTCAAAGGAAAGATCTTGGCTTTGAGTTCTACAATGGAGACGATTTTAATGGATATAACAGAGAATACTACCGTTTGTCCATTTCCATCTTTGGCGATAGCCCCGTTAACCTTAGCGCCGTTACCCGAAACAAGAAGATGACCCAACGCATAATAGATGCAGTAAAGAAGTACAAGGCAAAACGGGTGGTAGTGCTTTGCGGTGGCGAGCATAAAAGCATCATTGAAGATTTCCTGAATGAGAATGGTACAGTTGAGGTACTGTCGGCTTCTTCCATCTTGCCTTTGAATGATTATAAGCTTAGCGATGTGATGGTGAGCGCGCGTCCTAACCTCTACTTTACCAAGGTTGACACGGCAGAAGCTAACAGCTACTACAGCTCGATGATTTCGCCCCTACTGATGAAGAAGCATTCCATGCCCAGCTTCTCGGAAAATGACTATTTCGACCTTTCGACGGTAGGAAAGGTGCTCCAGAATTGGGAAAAGGATGTGCCTACGTCGGCTACAATGATGTACGAGCAGGCTTGGTACAATTTCCTTGTTAAGAACTACGACAAATGCATCGAGTACGCCAACGCATTCCTTCAATCGCCCAACCTAAACAAGCAGGATGTTCCCGATTTCTTCGCCTACCGCCTTTTAGGCTTTAGCTACGACATGAAGAACGACAGAGCTGCCGCCTTAGAATCGTATAAAAAGGGGAAGGCAGCTATGGCGGAAAAGAAAATGAAGGAGGAAATGGTAAATAGTTTACTGGGTAAATACGAAACCACTCCTTTCGTCCGTTAGTATTAATAGTAGCAAGTATTAGTAGCTGCTCTGTTCTCATTTATGGTATCATGACTCACGTATCAAGTAGCACGAGGCTTACGCCAAAAATACTTGAGGGCTTTTACAAACGTTATTGGTGTATTTCGTGATACCGTTGTCGTGTGTCGTGGTACCATAGGTGCTGAAAAGCTAGAAGTTATATTAGGACAGATATACATTTAAAGCGTGGGGGATGCTCTATTCATGGAGCATCCCCCTTTTTGTTGTACTTTTACCCTGCAACTAAACACGAAGAGATGAAAAAGCTACTTTATTCAGCATTACTACTTGTGGTACAGCAGCTGCCTATGGCCCAAGCAAGCCCTACTGGGAACCTTCTTGTGACTAAAAAGATTAGCACAGGATGGCAGCTTAGGCAGGTAGGAAAAGATCAGTGGTATCCAGCTACGGTTCCCGGAACGGTAAACACCGATTTGCTAAAGAATAAGCTTATCAACGATCCTTTTTATGGTGACGAGGAGACAAAGCAGCAATGGATTGGCGATGAAGCTTGGGAGTATAGAACAACCTTTACTGTTGATGCCGCTACCCTTAATAGGGAGAGCGTAGAGCTGGTGTTCAACGGCCTCGATACCTATGCCGACGTTACCCTTAACGGTAAGGCAATTCTCCAAGCCAATAACATGTTTCGCACATGGCGGGTCGACGTTAAGCCGCTGCTTAAGGCGGGCAAGAACGAACTTGTGATCCTCTTCAAATCGGCCTACAAGGAGGGCCTAAAGGAGCTAAAGCAGTTCCCCATTCAGCTGGTGAACGACAACGACCGTGGCGAATTCAAAACCAGCGTTTTTACCCGCAAGGCACAGCACCACTACGGCTGGGACTGGGGTGCACGCTTCCTTACAGCCGGTATCTGGCGCCCCGTAGAGCTTCAGGCATGGGATAAGGTTCGTATCGACAATATTCAGTACAAGCAAAAGAGCCAATCGTCCGCTTTGGCCGCTCTTGATGTGGTATTCAACCTAACATCAACCACCACCCAAAAGGTAAAGCTATCGGTTGCCGGTGTAAAGGGTAAGGTGTATGCTACCAAGGAGGTTTCATTGCAGAAAGGTGAGAATAGCATCACCATACCAATTGCCATCAGCAATCCAAAGCTGTGGTGGCCTAACGGGCTAGGCGATGCCTACCTTTACAAGCTTACCGCCGGTGTTAAAGCAGCCGATAGCAAAAGCGTATCCAATACACAAAGCATAGGTATCAGAACGGTTGAGGTTGTTCAGCAGCCCGACGCCAAGGGAAAGTCGTTTATGTTCAAGGTTAACGGCGTGCCCGTGTTCATGAAGGGGGCCAACTACATCCCATCCGACCATTTCCTACCCCGTGTCGATTCGATGCACTACGCCAAGCTGATTAAGCAGGCGAAGAATGCCAACATGAACATGCTCCGCATATGGGGTGGGGGCGTTTACGAGAACGATCTTTTCTACAACGAGTGCGATCGTCAGGGTATCCTGGTTTGGCAGGACTTTATGTTCGCCTGCAGCTTCTACCCTTGGAACGAATCGTACCTAAACAACATCACCGAGGAGTTCCGCCAGAACGTTATCCGCCTGCGCAACCACCCAAGCATTGCCATGTGGTGCGGCAACAACGAAGTACGCGAAGCGTGGTACCACTGGGGCTACCAAAAGGTGTACAAGTGGTCGGCCGCTGACTCGGCAGCCATTTGGCACGGCTACCTAAAGATTTTCGAGGAGACTATCCCCAACGTTTTGAAGGCCGAAGATAACAGCCGCTACTACTGGCCATCGTCGCCCTACTACGGATGGGGTTCTCCGAAGAGCCTAACCGAGGGCGACTCGCACTACTGGGGCGTTTGGTGGGGAATGGAACCCTTTGAGACCTACGAGAAGAAGGTTCCCCGCTTTGCAAGCGAGTACGGCTTCCAGGCAGTCCCTTCGGCCAAGACTTTAGAGGAGTTTATCCCTCGATCGGAATGGAGCACCAGCTCGCCCATCTTTAAGGTGCACCAAAAGAACGCCCGTGGATTCGAAACCATCGATACCTACCTTAAGCGCGATCTTCCCGAACCTAAAAGCTTCGACGACTACATCTACCTAAGCCAGGTGCTTCAGGGCGATGGCATCACCCTTGCCATCGAGGCCCATCGCCGCAGCATGCCCTACTGCATGGGCTCGCTCTACTGGCAGCTTAACGACTGCTGGCCCGTGGTTTCGTGGTCGAGCATCGACTACCGCCTTCGCCCAAAGGCCTTACAGTACATGGCAAAGCATGCCTTTGCGCCCCAGCTGGTTTCCTTTGCCGATAACGGCGATGACTTGAGCATCTACCTGGTTAACGACCATACCAAAGCCCAAAAGGGAACGCTATCGTGCCGCTTGTACAATCTTTCGGGAAAAGAGCTGTGGAGCAACGGCCGCAGCGCTACCGTCGATGCTAGCGCATCGGCCAAGGTGCTTACCCTTGCCAAGAGCAAGCTGCTTTCGTACGGCGATTCAACCTCCTTGGTGCTGGTTACCCGCTTTAACGGAGTTGAGGCCGCCCACTACCTCGCCAAAACCAAGTGGCTGAAGCTCGAAAAGCCCGATTTCAGCATCACCCTAGGGGCCGATAGGCAGGGACAGTTCCTTACCGTTACCGCGCGTAACGTGGTTAAGAACCTCTTTATCGATTCCAAGTACGACCTAGAGCTTAGCCAGAACTTCTTCGATGTTATGCCCGGCGCTTCGGTAAAGGTTCGCATCGGCTGCAAGAATAAAATCACCCTAAAGGACATTGCCACCAAGAGCATGTACGATTGCATGACGAGATAGAAGCATGTAGAACCGCACGGCTGTGGGGCTCTACGATACCAATGGAACCGCACTGCGGTGCGGCTCTATTGTATTGCCAAAGGGGCATAGCCGTCAAGCGAAGTAGGGTCTGCTGAAAAACAACTATTCCGAATCCCCAACCCCCAAGGGGCATAGCCGTCAAACTAAGGTTTTTTTTCAAAGCCTAATGCATAATCATGGCGCTTTATCCCCTCCTTGGAGGGGGTAGGAGGTGGGTTTACTCGTTTAAATCAACATTTTTACTCCATTTCACGTTCTTAACCCACCCCAACCCCTCCCATGGAGGGGATAAGCAGCTTCAATCATGCGCTGATGCTTGATCTCTATCCTTTTATTTCTATAATTTAGGACTATACAACTCTTAGGTTGACGGCTATGGGCAATAGCCTCAGACGAACGTGTACCTAACAGGTTTTCAAAACCTATCAGGTCTACCGAAAACAAATTGCGTGTTGAACCTATATCCTTTAAAAGCGAAATCCCTGAGATAACGCTAAACATTATTGCCTTTTACCTGTTTACCTCTACTTTTAGACCTTACGTAATATCGATTGAAATGACAGAAAGGGAGCAAAAGCTTTACCGACAGGCGTGGTACTTGAGCCTGTTTACCATCTTCTACAACATTGTCGAGGGGGTGGTGTCGATGCTTTTAGGGTATCAGGACGAAACCATTGCGCTGTTTGGGTTTGGTGCCGATAGCTTTATCGAGGTAATGTCGGGTGTTGGAATTGCGGTTATGGTTCTTCGGATCAGGCAAAACCCCAGCAGCGAAAAGACCCGATTCGAAAAAAGGGCGCTGCAGATTACCGGTGCGGCATTCTACCTGCTAACCGTTGGTCTGCTTGCCGGAGTTATCCTAAATGTTGCTACGAACCATAAGCCCGAAACCACATTTTGGGGTGTTGTGGTCTCGTCGGTATCTATTCTGGTGATGCTTTGGCTTACCCATGCTAAAAAGAGCATAGGGAAGCAGCTCGGCTCCGATCCCATTATTGCCGATGGCAACTGCACCAAGGTTTGCGTTTACATGTCGGTTGTGCTGCTAATATCAAGCCTTATCTACGAGCTTACTGGCTTTGCCTATGCCGATGCCATTGGAGCAGCGGGTTTAGCCTACTTCTCGTTTACCGAGGGTAGGGAGGCCTTCGAAAAGGCAAAGGGGAAGGAGTGCTGCTGCTGCCATTGCAGCAACGAATAAGGGGCGATCCGCCCGGCCGTTCGGTTCGATACTGCCAATGAATATGGCAAGCCGCCCAGCATCGTTAGGTTGATGCTGGGCGATTGGCTTTTTCTATGCTCTGCTGTTTTTACAATCGCCTCGTCAGTAAGGGCCATCCTTTGCCCATATTTGAAAGAGAAAGGAAGCATAACCGTATTCGAGCACAACAGCGCCAATCGCTGCACCTAATTTATTGCACCCGTAGAGGCGAACGGCCATACGCCTCTACCTTGTTCGCCGATAAGCCAACGGCCCATCTTCCTATGGTTGAAGATGGGCCGTTGTCCTTTATGATGGATATCGGTAGCGCAAGTAAACCGCCGACCTAACACCTCGCTTACATGCTTGCAAGGAGAAGAGATGTAGCTGTGATATAGGCTGATCAAAACAAAGGCACCCCTAAGGATGCCTTTGCCATACCACTGTAAAAACCTATACTAGTACAATCACTGCACAAAAATTGTGAATACATCGCTTAGGTTAATCTTGCCGTTGGTTCCCAGGTAACCCGCTCTTACGGCTTGTTGAGTTCCGGGCGTTAGTCCGCTTATAGTTGTCTTATGCTTGGTAGATAGCAGGTTGTTCCACTCCTTTATGTTTTCGGGAGCAGGCATAGGAGCATGGTATATGCTGTAAACACGGGTATTCCTTTGTACCGGTATGTCCACTACAATTTCGCCATGGGCTAAGCCCGACTTTAGCTTTAACGATGTAGGTGCTGGAAACTCAGGATAATTTTCTGCTTCTTTGCGTGTTGGAAATCCAGAAGATTTTAAAATCATAAGATCGCCGCCAGCCTGTTGGTTTACCACCTTGGCAATTATCGATGTTGTTTCTAGAAGCTTGGTTCTAGCTAAGTTCTTTGCAACAATCTCAACCTTACCTCCGTTTTCGCACTTTGCCTTTGCGTTGGTAAACGAAACGATATCGTTGTTAAACGATTCGAGCTGGCCATCCAAAAAGTTGAAATACTTATTCCCCTTTAGATTGCTGTAAGCAATGTTACCAATGTTAAGCAGCTCGTTATCCGAGCTGTTGTCGAAGCATGTGTTAATATAATTCTTCCCCATATGCTAATGGTTTTTGTAGTTATGTATGCATATTACGGTGACTTTAACTAAACTTCCACTAAGTCTTTGTGATAAAATTAAATATAGTTAAATGTTTTATATTTTTTTATTTGTCCATAGTAGAGCTATAATGCTATATTGTAGGTGTTAGGCTTCGAATACCCATTTATGGTAATGAGACTGTTCATGCAACTGTGTCTGCAAAATGATAACGTTAACTTTGCAGACAATGGAAGAGAAAGAAAAAGCAGCGAGCTTCAGCTACGAGGAT